>NZ_JBYCZS010000011.1:0-180951 GCF_057586355.1 Caulobacter sp. SRI_008 | reverse complement strand
GACCCCCGCCTTCGCGGGGGCCACCCTCTCCCGCAAGGGGAGAGGGATCAAAAGCCCGCCGGCGTCCAGGCGCCCGCCACCAGCGCCAGCACCAGGATCGCGCCAGCCTGGGCGTTGGACTTGAAGAGCTTCAGCGCGCCCGGCCCGTCGTCGAGCTTCACGGCGACGGCCTGGCGCGACAGGTGCAGGCCGTAGAGGCCCAGCAGCGGCAGGAACAGTGGTCCGAGGCCACCGGCCCAGGCGGCCGCCAGGGCCAGCACGAAGGCCAGGACGTAGAAGATCGCCACGCCCTGGCGGACCTTGCTTCCCAGGCGACGGGTCGACGACTTCACCCCGGCCAGGGCGTCGTCCTCGATGTCCTGGATGGCGTAGATGGTGTCGTAGCCCAGGGTCCAGAAGATGCCCGAGGCGTAGAGCAGGGCGGCCGACCAGCTCAGCGAATGGGTGGCGGCGGCGTAGCCGAGCAGGGCGCCCCAGTTGAAGGTCAGGCCCAGCCACGCCTGCGGCCACCAGGTGATCCGCTTCATGAACGGATAGCCGGCCACCAGCAGTAGTGAGGCCACCCCGAGTCCGATCGCCAGCCAGCCCAGGCAGATCAAAATGAGGAAGCTGGTCAGGCTGCAGCCGACCAGGAACAGCCAGGCCTGCTTGATGGTGATCAGGCCGGCCGGGATCGGGCGCAGGGCGGTGCGAGCCACCTGGGCGTCGAAGTCGCGGTCGACGATGTCGTTGAAGGCGCAGCCGGCCGCCCGCATCAGGGCCGCCCCGACGAAGAAGGCGATCAGCAGCCAGGGGTTGGGCAACTGGCCCTTCTCGGCCCCGGCCAGGGCGATGCCCTGCCAGCCGGGCAGCATCAGCAACCAGATGCCGGCCGGGCGGTCGAACCGTCCCAGCTTCAGCCAGGGGCGCAAGACGGCCGGGGCGTAGCGGTCGACCCAGTTGGCGGCGGCGGCGTCGGGCAGGATGGCGGTCATGGCCCTGGATTAGACCGCCGGACGCTCCGGGTCGAGGCGTGGCCGTTCAAGACCCGCCCTATCGTCCCGCCTAGGCTTTAATAGATCGAGCCAATGCTGTCGGCAAAAACGATCAATTGGATTTATCGAGCGCCGCCTGGGACAGTGGCGCTACGAGATGACGAGGGCCGAGATGACCAAGATCACCATGACGACGAGCGCCGGGGCGCCGATCGCCGACAACCAGAACAGCCTGTCGGCCGGCCCGCGCGGGCCCCTGCTGATGCAGGACTACCAGCTGATGGAAAAGCTGGCCCACCAGAACCGCGAGCGGGTGCCCGAGCGCGCCGTCCACGCCAAGGGCTCGGCCGCCTATGGCGTGCTCAAGATCACCCACGACATCAGCGGCTGGACCAAGGCCGCCGCCCTGCAACCGGGCGCGGAGAGCGAAGTGCTGCTGCGCTTCTCGACCGTGGCCGGCGAGCGTGGCGCGGCCGACGCCGAGCGCGACGTGCGCGGCTTCGCCTTGAAGGTCTACACCCAGCAGGGCAACTGGGACCTGGTGGGCAACAACACCCCGGTGTTTTTCCTGCGCGATCCGCTGAAGTTCCCCGACTTCATCCGCACCCAGAAGCGCCACCCGGTGTCGAACCTGCGCTCGCCGACGGCGATGTGGGACTTCTGGAGCCTGTCGCCGGAAAGCCTGCACCAGGTGACGACCCTGTTCTCGGACCGGGGCCTGCCGCAGAGCTATCGCCACGTCCACGGCTTCGGCAGCCACACCTACAGCTTCCTCAACGCCGCCAATGAGCGCGTCTGGGTGAAGTTCCACTTCAAGACCCAGCAGGGCATCAAGAACTGGACGAACGCGGAAGGAAACGCGGTCATCGCCAATGACCGCGAGAGCGCCCAGCGCGACCTCTTCGAGTCGATCGAGAAGGGCGATTTCCCGCGCTGGACCTTCTACGTGCAGATCATGACCGAAGAGCAGGCCGCGACGTTCCGTTGGAACCCGTTCGACCTGACCAAGGTGTGGCCGCACGCGGACTATCCGCTGATCGAGGTCGGGGTGCTGGAGCTGAACCGTAATCCGGACAACTACCACGCCGAGGTGGAACAGAGCTCGTTCTCGCCGTCCAACATCGTGCCGGGCATCGGCTTCTCGCCCGACAAGATGCTGCAGGCGCGGATCTTCGCCTACGCCGATGCGCACCGCTACCGGATCGGCACCCACTACGAGGCGCTGCCGGTGAACCGTCCGCGCTGCCCGGTGCACCACTATCACGCCGATGGCGCCATGCGGTTCGACAGCCCGCCGCGCACGGAGGCCTGGTACGAGCCCAACAGCTTCGGCGGGCCGGTCGAGGATCCGTCGGTCGCCGAGCCGCCGCTGCCGATCCACGGCGACGCCGACCGCTACAGCCACCGCGACGGCAATGACGACTACACCCAGCCGGGGGATCTCTTCCGGCTGATGAGCCCCGACCAGCAGCGCCAGCTGTTCGACAACATCGCCGCGGCCATGCACGGCGTGCCGGTCGAGATCCAGAAGCGCCAGCTGGTGCACTTCCATCGCGCCGATCCGGCCTACGGGGCCGGCGTCGCCTACCGCTTGGGGATCTCCGCCGACGAGATCGCCATCGCCGCCGAATAGCCCGGAAAGGACTATCCGGCGGCCCGAGGAGGACCGCCACACCGCCCAGCCCCCGGCGGTCCTCCTCGACCCCACAAGAAAGGAGCACGACCATGACCCGTCCTGATCGCATCACCGCCCGCGCAGCCGGCTGGAGCCTGCTGGCCCTCGGCCTCGCCGCCGGCGTCGTCGCGCCGCATCCGGCGACCACGGCGCTGTGGTCGGCGGCCGCCCGGGCGTTTCGCCGGGCGGGAGACGAGGGGATGGTTCAGCGCCTGCTTTCGGCGACGAAATTCGGTCCGCGGATCGCGCGCGGGCTGAAGCGCGAGAGCGTCGGGACGCTGTATTACGGACGGGCCGGGCTGGCTTAAGCGCCGCGCAGGCCCCCTCAGTCGCTCCGCGACAGCTCCCCCAGAGGGGGAGCATCTGCGGCGTAGATCCTCCCCCTCTGGGAGAGGTGGCCCGGAGGGCCGGAGGGGGGACGTTTTCAGCTTTCGAGGTGGTGGAAGATACGCCCCCCACCGATCGCTGCGCGATCGCCTCCCCCACAGGGGGAGGTTCCGTTAGTCAGAACCGCGGCCGAAAATCCCTCGGCGCCCACCCGAAATCCCTGACCGCATCGGCCGCATCGAAGGTCAGGTCCTGGCTCATCCGCGCGCCCATGGCCGCCGTCGCGCCGGGGAAGAACGGTCGCGCCAGGGTCAGCAGCAGCGAAAACAGCCACGGCGGCAGCGGCGCGATCAGCGGCCGTCTCCCGAGGCCCTCGTAGATCCGGCGGACCATGTCGCGATAGGCCAGGGTCTCGCCGCCGACCAGGGCGTAGGCCCGGCCCGCCGCCGCCGGCGCGGTCGCCGCCGCGATGGCGCCGGCCGCCAGGTCGTCGGCGTGGACCGGCTGGCGCAGGCCCTCGCCCGAGCCCGACAGCGGCAGCACCTTGAAGCGGCGGATCAGGCCGGCCAGGCGGCTGACATTGCCGTCGCGGCCCTCGGCGTAGATCAGGGTCGGGCGCAGGATGGTCCAGGCCACGCCGTGCTCGGTGCAGAAGGCCTCGACGGCGCTTTCCGCGTCGGCCAGGGCCTTGGCCACGGCGCGCTCGGCGGGCTCGGGCGAGGCCTCCTTGGTGAAGCGGCTTGTCGAGGAGAAGGCCACCAGTCGCGTCATGCCTCGGGCCTTCAGCAGCGGCAGCACGTCGGGCAGCAGCCAGATCGGCGACAGGGCGAAGACGGTGGCCGCGCCGGGCAGCTGTTCGGCCAGGTCGTCGGCGCGCAGGTCGGCGTCGATCCAGCAGGCGTCGCCTCCGGGAGGCCGTCGCGACAGCCCCATGGGCTCGTGGCCGGCGGCTTGCAGCCGCGCCATCAGGAAGGTCCCGATCAGGCTGGTGGCGCCCAGCACCAGGATCGGCGTCTTCAGAGTGTTTTCCGCGCTCATACTGCATCTATAGTCGCGGTACGGGAGCTTCGCCCATGGCCATGACGTACGAAGAGGTCCGCGCCTTCGCCTTTTCCCTGCCGCTGGTCGCGGACGGGACGTCCTATGGCTATGCCTGCCTCAAGGCGAACGGCAAGTTCCTGACGAGGCTGAAGGAGGACGGCGATACGCTCGTCCTGCCCGGCGTGCCGTTCGACGAGCGCGAGGTGCTGATCGAGGCCGCGCCCGAGGTGTTCTATTTCACCGACCACTACCGCAACTATCCGATGGTGCTGGCCCGGCTGTCGGCGGTGGAGCCGGGGACGGTGAAGCGCCTTCTCGAACGGCAATGGCGCGCCAGCGTCCCCAAGAAGGTGAGCAAGGCCCATGACCAAGAAGGCTGAGCGCGCCTGGCGCCTGGTCGCGGCGGCGATCGTCTGGTTCGGCGTCCTGCTGCAATACGGCCTGACGATCGAGGGCCGGGACCTCGGGGTCCAGACGGTGAAGTTCTTCAGCTACTTCACCGTGCTCAGCAACATCCTGGTCGGGACGGCGCTGGTCGCCTCGGCCCTAGCCCCGGAAAGCCGCCTCGGCGTCTGGGCGCGGCGGGCGGGCACGCGGGTGGCGGTCGGCGTCTATATCGGCGTGACGGCGCTGGTTTATCACGTGCTGCTGGCGGGGCTGTGGGACCCCAAGGGCTGGCAGCTGCTGGCCGACACCCTGCTGCACACGGTGACGCCGCTGCTGTTCCTGGCCGACCTGCTGGTCCTGCCGCCGCGCGAGGCCGCCCGCTGGGGGCAGGCCTGGAAGGCGCTCGCTTTGCCGTTCGCCTTCGGCGTCTGGACCCTGATCCACGGTGCGCTGTCGGGCTGGTATCCCTATCCGTTCCTCAACGTCGCCAAGCGGGGTTATCCCTCGGTGCTGGTGACCATGGTGGTGATGGCGGCGGGGTTTTTCGCCCTGACCCTGGTGCTCACCGGCGTGCAGCATCTGCAACTACGGCTGGCGAAGCGGGAGCGGGCGCCTATATCCGCCTGAGCGTTTTCCCAGGAGTTTCCCCATGGCCCAGCCTACCGTTCGTTCCGGCGACATCGACATCCCGGCCATCGGCCTGGGCACCTACCAGCTGGAGAACGGCCTGGCCCAGACCGTGACCGAGAAGGCGCTGGAGGTCGGCTATCGCCATGTCGACACCGCCCAGATCTACGGCAACGAGCAGGATGTCGGCGCGGCCCTGGCGGCCACGGGCGTGCCGCGCAGCGAGATCTTCGTCACCACCAAGGTGTGGATCGACAAGTTCACCGACGGCGACCTGCAGCGCTCGGTCGACGAGAGCCTGAAGAAGCTGCGGGTCGATCATGTGGACCTGCTGCTGCTGCACTGGCCCAAGCCCAAGCCGGCGCTGTCGGAGACCATCGCGGCGCTGAACGCGGTGAAGGCCGACGGCCGCACCCGGGGTATCGGCCTGTCGAACTTCCCCTCGGCGCTCTGGGAGGAGACGGCGGCCCTGTCGGAGGCTCCGCTGGCCACCAACCAGGTCGAGTATCACCCCTACCTGTCGCAGAAGACCCTGCGGGCCACCGCTGAGGCGCTGGGCGCCTCGATCACCGCCTGGTCGCCCCTGGCCCAGGGCAAGGTCGGCGACGACCCGGTGCTGAAGGCGATCGGCGAGAAGTACGGCAAGACGCCGGGGCAGGTGACCCTGCGCTGGCAGGTGCAGCAGGGCGTGGTGACCATTCCCCGCACCAAGAACCCGGCGCGGTTGGCCGAGAACTTCGCGATCTTCGACTTTACGCTGACGGATGAAGAGATGGCGCAGGTGTTTGCGCTGGCCCGTCCGGACGGCCGCATCGGCGACTGGATCGATGCGGCGTTCCGCTGGGACGTCGACTAGCGTCCTTCTCCCCTTGCGGGAGAAGGTGTCGGCGCCAGCCGACGGATGAGGGGTCTCTCAGAAATCGAACGCCGCGACCGGCCCAACGGCTGTCGCGGCGTTTTGCGTTGGTGCGACCCCTCACCCGACCCCGCTCCGCGGGGCCACCCTCTCCCGCAAGGGGAGAGGGACAACGAAAAAGGGGGCCGCTTTCGCGACCCCCTTCATCAGTCTCGAAAGACCTGAACCTTACAGGTCCAGCAGCAGGCGCTGCGGGTCTTCCAGGGCTTCCTTGACCTTGACGAGGAAGGTCACGGCGCCTTGGCCGTCGACCACGCGGTGGTCGTAGGACAGGGCCAGGTACATCATCGGGCGGATCTCGATCTTGCCGCCCACGACCATGGCGCGTTCCTTGATCGCGTGCATGCCGAGGATGCCCGACTGCGGCGCGTTGAGGATCGGGGTCGACATCAGCGAGCCGTAGATGCCGCCGTTGGTGATCGTGAAGGTGCCGCCCTGCATGTCCTCGATGGCCAGGCCGCCCGAGCGGGCCTTCTTGCCGAGGTCGCCGATGGCCTTTTCGATCTCGGCCAGGTTCAGGGCGTCGGCGTCACGGACGACCGGAACCACCAGGCCCTTGTCGGTGCCGACGGCGACGCCGATGTCGTAGTGGTTCTTGTAGACGATGTCCGTGCCGTCGATCTCGGCGTTGACGTCCGGCACGGCCTTCAGGGCGGCGACGACGGCCTTGGTGAAGAAGGACATGAAGCCCAGCTTCACGCCGTGGCGCTTTTCGAAGACGTCCTTGTACTGGGCGCGCAGGGCCATCACCGCGCTCATGTCGACCTCGTTGAAGGTCGTCAGCATGGCGGCGTTGTTCTGGGCTTCCTTCAGGCGACGGGCGATCGTCTGACGCAGGCGCGTCATCTTCACGCGCTCTTCGCGCTCGTGGATCGGACGCGGGGCCGACGGCGCGGCGGGCGCCGGAGCCGGGGCGGCGGCGCGGGCTTCCAGGGCGGCCAGGGCGTCGCCCTTGGTCACGCGGCCGTCCTTGCCGGTGCCGGCGACCTTCGACAGGTCCAGACCCGTCTCGGCGGCGATGCGGGCCGGGGCCGGGCTGACCGGAGCGGCGGCCGGAGCGGCCGGAGCAGCGGCGACGGGAGCCGGAGCGGGCGCGGGGGCCGGAGCAGCGGCCGGGGCCGGGGCGGCGGCGGGAGCAGCCGAGGCGGTCGCGCCTTCGGTCACCACGCCCAGGACCGTGCCCGGAACCACGGTGGCGCCTTCCTCGGCGCTGATGGCGACCAGGACGCCGTCGGCCGGCGAGACGACTTCGAGGCTGACCTTGTCGGTTTCCAGCTCGACGAGCAGCTCGTCCTTCTTCACGGCCTCCCCGGCCTTCTTGGTCCAGCGGGCGACCGTCGCTTCGGTGACGGATTCGCCCAGGGCGGGGGTCATGATGTCGGCCATGGTTAGGTTCCGATGTCTCTTTTTGATCTGGCGGTCAGGGTCGGGTGCGAACTTAAACCGCCGCGCCCATCGAACAAGTCGAAGGGCGCGGCGGCTTGAAGGTTTGAACTCTTAGGCGAAGGCTTCGGTGAGGAAGGCTTCGAGTTCCTTGAGGTGGCGGCTCATCAGGCCGGCCGCGGTGGAGGCGCTGGCCGGGCGACCAACGTAGCGGGCGCGCTTGGCCTTGATGTCCATCTTGTCGAGGGTGAGCTCGATCCACGGATCGACGAAGGTCCAGCCGCCCATGTTCTTCGGCTCTTCCTGAACCCACAGCAGCTCGGCGTTCTTGAAGCGGTTCAGCACGCCCATGACCGACTTCAGCGGCCACGGATAGAACTGCTCCAGACGCAGGATGTAGACGTCGTCGCGGCCGGTCTTGGCGCGCTGGTCGATCAGGTCGAAGTAGACCTTGCCCGAGCACATGATGACGCGCTTGATCTGGTCGTCGCTCTTCAGCGTGATCCCGCCGACGTCGCAGCCGGCTTCGGCGCCGTCCACCATCACGCGGTGGAAGGCGGTGCCTTCGGCCAGGTCGCTCAGGTTCGAGACGGCGCGCTTGTGGCGCAGCAGGCTCTTGGGCGACATCACGATCAGCGGCTTGCGGTACTCACGGTGCATCTGGCGACGCAGGGCGTGGAAGTAGTTGGCCGGGGTGGTGCAGTTGACCACCTGCATGTTGTCTTCCGCGCACGACTGCAGGAAGCGCTCGAGGCGGGCCGAGCTGTGCTCGGGGCCCTGGCCTTCGTAGCCGTGCGGCAGCAGCATCACCAGACCGCTCATCCGCAGCCACTTGCGCTCGCCCGAGCTGATGAACTGGTCGATGACCACCTGGGCGCCGTTCACGAAGTCGCCGAACTGGCCTTCCCACAGGGTCAGGGTGTTCGGGTCGGCCAGCGAGAAGCCGTACTCGAAGCCCAGCACCGCCTCTTCCGACAGGGCCGAGTCGATGACTTCGTAGTTGGCCTGGCCCGGGCGGATGTTGTTCAGCGGCGTGTAGTGCTCTTCGGTCTTCTGGTCGATGACGTCGGAGTGGCGCTGAGTGAAGGTGCCGCGGACCGAGTCCTGGCCCGACAGGCGGACCGGGAAGCCTTCGTCGAGCAGGGTGGCGAAGGCCATGTGCTCGGCGGCGCCCCAGTCGAGGCCTTCGCCCTTGGTGAACGCGTCGCGACGGTTCTCGATGGCGCGGCGCACGGTCTTGTGGGCGTCGATGCGCTCCGGGATGGCCGTGATCTTGGCGGCCAGTTCCTGCAGCTTGGCGAGCGGCACGTCGGTCTTGCCGCGGCGCTCTTCGTCGCCGGGCTGGGCCAGGCCCTTCCACTTGCCGTCGAGCCAGTCGGCCTTGTTGGCCTTGTAGCTCTTGCCGCTCTCGAATTCGTTGTCGAGGAAGGTCTCGAACTCCGAGACCCAGCCGTCGGACTCGCCCTGGGTGATCAGGCCTTCGCCGATCAGGCGGTTGGCGTAGAGTTCGCGGGTCGGCGGGTGGCCCTTGATCTTCGCGTACATCAGCGGCGACGTCATGGTGGGATCGTCGCCTTCGTTGTGACCGAAGCGACGGTAGCAGACCATGTCGATGACCACGTCCTTACCGAACTTCTGGCGGTATTCGGTGGCCACCTTCGAGGCGAACACGACCGCTTCCGGGTCGTCGCCGTTCACGTGGAAGATCGGGGCCTCGACCATCAGGGCCATGTCGCTGGGGTACGGCGACGAGCGCGAGTAGCGCGGGCTGGTGGTGAAGCCGATCTGGTTGTTGACGATGAAGTGGATGGTGCCGCCCGTGCGGTAGCCCTTCAGGCCCGACAGGGTGAAGCACTCGGCCACCACGCCCTGGCCGGCGAAGGCCGCGTCGCCGTGCAGCAGCAGCGGCAGCACGTGGCCGCGGCCGGCGTCTGGGGTCTCGCGCAGCAGGAAGGCCTGCTTGGCGCGGGCCTTGCCGATGACGACCGGGTTGACGATTTCCAGGTGCGACGGGTTGGCGGTGAGCGACAGGTGGACCTTGTTGTCGTCGAACTCACGGTCCGACGAAGCGCCCATGTGGTACTTCACGTCGCCCGAACCCTCGACGTCCGAGGGCACCGACGAGCCGCCTTGGAATTCGTGGAAGATCACGTGGTAGGGCTTGCCCATCACGGCGGCCAGCACGTTCAGGCGGCCGCGGTGCGGCATGCCCAGGACGATGTCCTTCACGCCCAGCGCGCCGCCGCGCTTGATGATCTGCTCCATGGCCGGGACCATGGCTTCGCCGCCGTCGAGGCCGAAGCGCTTGGTGCCGGGGAAACGCTTGTGCAGGAACTTCTCGAAGCCCTCGGCCTCGATCAGCTTCTTGAGGATGGCGACCTTGCCCTCCTTCGAGAACACGATCTCCTTGTCGCGGCCCTCGATGCGCTCCTGCAGCCAGGCCTTCTCGTCGGGGTTCGAGATGTGCATGTACTGCACGCCGACGTTGTCGCAGTAGGTGCGGCGGACGATCGACAGGATCTCGCGGATCGTGGCGGTCTCCAGACCCAGCACGAAGTCGAGGAAGATCGGGCGGTCGTAGTCGGCTTCGGTGAAGCCGTAGGTGGCCGGGTCGAGCTCGGGCGCGGCCTTCGGCGGCTCCAGACCCAGCGGGTCGAGGTTGGCGGCGAGGTGGCCGCGCATCCGGTAGGCCCGGATCATCATGATGGCGCGCAGGCTGTCCAGCGTGGCGGCGCGGACGGCTTCGGCGGAGACGCCGGGAGCCTTGGCCTCGACGGCCTTGGCGATCTTGGCTTCGACGGCGGGGGCGACGGTGGCCCACTGGCCGTCGAGGGCCGAAAGCCAGTCGGGACGGACGCTGGGGACCTTCTTGGGGGTCCAGGCCGGGTCCTGGGCGGCGCGCTTGACCTGGTCGGCCTGCTCGGCCAGCGAGGAGAAGAAGGCGTTCCAAGAGGGCTCGACCGACCCGGGGTTCTCCGCCCACTGGGCGTAGAGGTCCTCTACGAAGGCGGCGTTCGCGCCGTAGAGGAAGGAGGTCTCGGTCAAGACCTGATTGATGATGCCTGCGTCGTCCGCCATCGTCTTCGCCTCGATGCTCGCCCGCCGAGGCCATCCGGCGGGATCACGAGCTCGTTTGAAACATGAAGCGCGACGACCGGTTGGCCGCTATCCATTTTCGGCCGCCACGCTTCGGATCCGTTTACGGGACCGGTGGTTAGACCGGTCCCGTAAATATAGTCTGTCAATCTCCCGTCGCCCGCGCCGGATGGCGAGGCCCAGGTGATTTTTTCGGATCGTCGACTGGCGGTCGCAAAAAACCTGGGCCCCGCACGGGGCGGGGTTTCGGTGTAGTTCTTAGCCCTTGAGGACGTCGAGCAGGGTCTCGCCCAGCTTCGCCGGCGACGGCGAGACGCGGATGCCCGCTTCTTCCATCGCAGCGATCTTGTCCTCGGCGCCGCCCTTGCCGCCCGAGATGATGGCGCCGGCGTGACCCATGTGACGGCCCGGAGGAGCCGTGCGACCGGCGATGAAGCCGACCATGGGCTTCTTGCGGCCGCGCTTGGCTTCGTCCTTCAGGAACTGGGCCGCTTCTTCTTCGGCCGAGCCGCCGATTTCGCCGATCATGACGATCGACTTGGTGGCTTCGTCGGCCAGGAAGAGTTCGAGCACGTCGATGAACTCGGTGCCCTTGACCGGGTCGCCGCCGATGCCGACGGCGGTCGTCTGACCGAGACCGGCGTTGGTGGTCTGGAACACGGCTTCATAGGTCAGGGTGCCCGAACGCGACACGACGCCGACCGAGCCTTCCGAGAAGATGCCGCCCGGCATGATGCCGATCTTGCACTGGTTCGGGGTCAGGACGCCCGGGCAGTTCGGGCCGATCAGGCGCGAACGCGAACCCTTCAGGGCCTTCTTCACGCGCACCATGTCCAGCACCGGGATGCCTTCGGTGATGCAGATGATCAGCGGGATTTCGGCGTCGATGGCTTCCAGGATCGAGTCGGCCGCGAAGGGCGGCGGGACGTAGATCACCGAGGCGTCGGCGTTGGTGGCTTCCTTGGCTTCGCCGACCGTGTCGAACACCGGCAGGCCGATGTGGGTCTGGCCGCCTTTGCCCGGGGTGACGCCGCCGACCATCTTGGTGCCGTAGGCGATTGCCTGTTCCGAGTGGAACGTGCCCTGGGCGCCGGTGAAGCCCTGGGTGATGACCTTGGTTTCAGAACCGATGAGGATCGACATGATTAGCGAGCACCCTTCACGGCCGCGACGATCTTTTCGGCGCCGTCAGACAGATCGTTGGCGGCGATGACGTTCAGGCCGCTTTCCGAGATGATTTTCTTACCCAGCTCGACGTTGGTGCCTTCCAGGCGAACGACGAGCGGAACCTGCAGGCCGACTTCCTTCACGGCGGCGATGACGCCTTCCGCGATGATGTCGCAGCGCATGATGCCGCCGAAGATGTTGACCAGGATGCCCTTCACGGCCGGATCGGCGGTGATGATCTTGAAGGCCGCGGTGACCTTCTCCTTGTTGGCGCCGCCGCCGACATCGAGGAAGTTGGCCGGCTCGGCGCCGTACAGCTTGATGATGTCCATGGTGGCCATGGCCAGGCCAGCGCCGTTGACCATGCAGCCGATTTCGCCGTCGAGGGCGATGTAGGCCAGGTCGTACTTCGAGGCTTCGATTTCCTTGGGGTCTTCTTCGGTCTCGTCGCGCAGGGCGCGGATGTCCGGGTGACGGAACAGCGAGTTGCCGTCGAACGACAGCTTGGCGTCCAGGACGCGCAGGTGGTCGTCGGCCGTGACGATCAGCGGGTTGATCTCCAGCATGGCCATGTCCTTGGCCAGGAACGCCGTGTAGAGCTGCGTCAGCAGCACGGCGGCTTCCTTGGCCAGGCCGCCGGTCAGGCCCAGGGCCTTGGCCAGCGCGCGCTGGTGGGTCGGCCACACGCCGGTGGCGGGGTCGATCGAGAACGAGTGGATCTTTTCCGGGGTGGCGTGAGCCACGTCCTCGATGTCCATGCCGCCTTCGGTCGAGGCGACCACCGAAACCATCGAGGTTTCGCGGTCGACCAGCAGCGACAGGTAGAATTCCTTGGCGATCGCAGCGCCTTCCTCGATGTAGAGGCGGTTCACTTGCTTGCCCTTGGGGCCGGTCTGGTGCGTGACCAGCACGCGGCCGAGCATTTCCTCGGCCGACGCCTTGACGTCTTCGACCGACTTGACGACGCGGACGCCGCCCTTGGCGTCGGGGCCGAGGCCCTCGAACTTGCCCTTGCCGCGGCCGCCGGCGTGGATCTGGCTCTTCACGACGAAGACCGGACCGCCCAGCTTCTCAGCGGCGGCGACGGCTTCGTCGGCAGTGAACGCCGCGAAGCCACGCGGGACGGGGGCGCCGAACTCCGCGAGGACGGCTTTGGCTTGATGCTCGTGAATGTTCATGAGGGGACCGGTCTTCCGCGACGGTTCTTGAATGTGGCGGCGTTATAGGAGCGTGATTTCGCAGGCGCAACCGCATGGGGGCGATAAGGTGTCGCCTTCTGCTGATCGATTGTCCGAAAGAACGCCCGCGGCCCATCCGAGAAGGCGAGAGGCAGGAAAAACCTGCACTTTTACGAAAGCGCCCACAGACTCCGGTTATCTGGAATCGTGGTTTGGGGGGCTCCTGAGGCAGATCCTTGTTTCTGGGCATGCGGCGCCTGCGAAGTGGGCGCCAGCCGACCCGCGCCGACCGCTGTTCGGCGTTGACACGTTTTGTCGCGGAACTTTGGTTTTCGGGGCGAGCCTGGCCGTTTGGGGCTGAAGCTCGCCTAAGAAACAACGACTTAAATACGATGCTCTTCGCGCGAAATAGGTGAGCGGGAGTGGGGCTCTACTTGGGGTTTCGAGACGCTTCCGTAGTATAAATAATCTATTTACCGCCTCGAAGCTTTTGCTTGCCGGATGTGCGCCTGGCGAACGTCGTCCCGGCCTGCAATGGAAGACTTCCATGTTCAATCGCTCGCAAGTCCAGGCCGTCGAGACCCTGGCCGCGCTGGACCGGTCGCTGGCGACCATCGAGTTCGATCCCAAGGGCCGGATCCTCACCGCCAACGAGAACTTCTGCGCGGCGATGGGTTATGCGCTGTCGGAGATCGTCGGCCGTCACCACAGCCTGTTCGTCGAGCCGGACTACGCCGCCAGCGCCGACTACGCCGCCTTCTGGGCCAAGCTCGGCCGGGGCGAATTCGACGCCCGCGAGTACCTGCGCGTGGGCAAGGGCGGCCGCGAGGTCTGGATCCAGGCCTCCTACAATCCGATCCGCGGCGCGCGCGGGGGCGTCACGCGCATCGTCAAGGTCGCCACCGACATCACCGAGCAGAAGCGCCGCGCCGCCGAGCAGCACGGCAAGATGGAGGCCGTCAGCCGCGCCCAGGCGGTGATCGAGTTCACCCCGGCCGGCGAGATCGTCACCGCCAACCAGAACTTCCTCGACGCCCTGGGCTATACGCTGAGCGAGATCCAGGGCCGCCATCACCGGATGTTCGTCGAGGGCGCCTACGCCAGCTCGCCGGACTACGCCGCCTTCTGGGACCGCCTGAACAGCGGCGAGTTCGTCGCCGCCGAGTTCAAGCGCGTGGGCAAGGGCGGGCGCGAGGTGTGGATCCAGGCCTCGTACAACCCGATCTTCGACCACAAGCGCCGCATCGCCAAGGTCGTGAAGTTCGCCACCGTGGTCACCGGCCGCGTGCACGCTGTCAACGAGATCGCCCAGGGCCTCGACCACCTGGCCCGCAATGACCTGACCTATCGCATCAGCAAGCCGGTCGATCCGCAGTTCGACAAGGTGCGCAACGACTTCAACAGCGCCATGTCGGCCCTGGACGGGGCCATGGGCGTGGTGTCGTCGGCCACCCGCAGCGTCGGGGCCGGCGCGCAGGAGATTTCGATCGCCGCCGACGACCTGTCGCGCCGCACCGAGATCCAGGCCGCCAACCTCGAGGAGGCCGCCGCCGCCCTCGACCAGATCACCGCCACCGTCAATCGCAGCGCCGAGGGCGCGCGCGAGGTCTCGCAGGTCGCGTCTGCCGCTCGCGTCGACGCCACCCGCTCGGGCGAGATCGTCGGCGAGGCGGTCGCGGCCATGGGCGAGATCGAGGAAAGCTCGGGCAAGATCACCAGCATCATCGGGGTGATCGACGAGATCGCCTTCCAGACCAATCTGCTGGCCCTGAACGCGGGCGTGGAAGCCGCGCGGGCGGGCGACGCCGGCAAGGGTTTCGCGGTCGTGGCCTCGGAAGTGCGGGCCCTGGCCCAGCGCTCGGCGGAAGCCGCCAAGGAGATCAAGGCCCTGATCGCCAAGAGCACCTCCCAGGTCGGTCGCGGCGTGCGGCTGGTCGGCGAGACCGGCGAGGCCCTGTCGACCATCGTCGAGAAGGTCGGCCGCATCGACGGCCTGATCCTGGAGATCGCCGAGTCCTCGCGCGAGCAGGCCACCGGCCTCTCGGAGGTCAACACGGCCGTCAACCGCATGGACGAGGTGACCCAGCGCAACACCGCCATGGTCGAGGAGGCCACGGTGGCCTCGGCCAGCCTGAAGATGGAGGCCGCCGAGCTCGCCCAGCTGATCTCGCGCTTCAGCACCAGCGGCGGCGGCCAGATCGCCCCGTCCGAGATCCGCCGCCAGCCGATCCGCCGTCCGGCCTAGTTGAAACCTCTCCCATGGGGAGAGGTGGAATTGGGATCGGGGGAGGGCTTGGTCGCGGCTACTTCACCGCCGCGGTCGCCCGGCGTTCCAGCTTGCCCCAGCCGACGCGGCCGCCGCGCACGGCGGTCAGCACCGACTTGACCACCACGTAGTACATCAACTGGCGGTAGCCGAAACGCTGCACCGGCAGGTAGGGCAGGTCGGCCCAGGGCGCACGCTTCTCCAGGGCCATGCCCAGCGCCCCGGCCGACAGGTCGACGAGGATGAACACCGCCCAGTAGAGTAGGCCCCGGATGGTGTCGTCGGGACGCCATTCCACCGGGTGGGCCACCGCGCCGTAGAGGCCCGAGACCAGGCTCCAGACCACGGCCAGGTCGACCAGCGGCGCGGCCACGGCCAGCAGGATCTGGAACAGCCAGATCTGCGGCAGGGCCACGAAACCCAGCACCGGGGTCTTGGGGTTGAACATCGCCGAGCGGTGTTTCCACACGCACTGCAGGGTGCCGAACGACCAGCGGAAGCGCTGCTTGAGCAGGCCGCCCACCGTGTCCGGCGCCTCGGTATAGGCGCGGGCGGCCGGGTCGAAGGCCACCTTCCAGCCGGCGCGCTGGCAGGCGATGGTCAGGTCCTGGTCTTCGGCCAGGGTGTCGGAGGGATAGCCGCCCAGGGCGTCGAGCACGCTCTTGCGCCAGGCCCCGACCGCGCCGGGCACCACGGTGACCGCGCCCAGGGCCGCCAGCGCCCGCCGCTCCAGGTTCTGGGCGGTGACGTATTCCAGGGCCTGCCAGCGGGTGACGATGTTGAGGCGATTGCCGACGATGGCGTTGCCGGCCACCGCGCCGATCTTCGGGTCGGCGAACCAGCGCACCAGGCGGCCGATCGTCGACTTCGGGAACAGGGTGTCGGCGTCCAGCGCCACCACGAACTCGCCCTTGGCCACGGCCAGGCCCCGGTTCACCGCCCGCGCCTTGCCGCCGTTCTCGAACGACAGCAGCGTCACGCGCGGATCGCCGGCGAAGTGGTCGCGCACCTCCTGGGCCGTGCGGTCCTTGGAGCCGTCGTCGAGGACCAGCACCTCGATATTGGTCCAGTCCGAGTCCAGGATCCGGGCGATCGAGGCGGCGATCACCTTCTCCTCGTTGAAGCAGGGGATCAGCACGCTGACCAGCGGACCGGTCGCGGGATCCAGATCGTCCGGCGTGTGCTCGGTCGCCTTGTGGACCAGGGCCAGGGCCGCCAGGAACACCAGCCGCGCGACACCGAGCGCGATGGCGGTGATGAACAGCCAGGTCAGCAGGGTGTTCAGTCCCCGGAAGAAGCCGAAGCCCAGGCGGTCCAGCGCCAGGCCGACCGGGTCGCGGGTGGTCGGCGGCATCACCTGGTCGGGCGTCATGCCGGCCAGCTCGCCGATGGTGACCAGGCGGTAGCCGCGGGCGCGGATGCCGTCGATCAGGCCGGGCAGGGCCTTGATGGTGTTCTCGCGATTGCCGCCGGCGTCATGCAGCAGCACCACCTGGCCGGGGTTGGGACCCGGATTGTCGAGGCGGTCCAGGGCGCGGTCGATGATCGTCTGGGGCGGCGGCTTCTGCCAGTCGTCGGTGTCGATCCGCAGGCCGACGATCAGGTAGCCCAGGGTCTGGGCGATGACGAGCGGGTCGACCTCGCGCGGGGTCGAGGGCTCGGCGTCGCCGAAGAACGGCGGCCGGAACAGGCGCATCGAGCGGCCGGTGACCACCTCGAACAGGCGCTGGGTGGCGTTCAGCTCGACCTGGGTCTGGGGCAGCGGCGTCTCGCCGATGTTGGGGTGGGTCCAGGTGTGGCCGCCG
Source organism: Caulobacter sp. SRI_008 (assembly GCF_057586355.1). Classification (NCBI taxonomy): domain Bacteria; kingdom Pseudomonadati; phylum Pseudomonadota; class Alphaproteobacteria; order Caulobacterales; family Caulobacteraceae; genus Caulobacter; species Caulobacter sp. SRI_008. Next base: position 164,109 of record NZ_JBYCZS010000011.1, on the reverse strand, counting down.
ACGTCGTGACCCTCGCGCATCTCGCGCTCCACCAGGCCCGGATGCTTCTGCATGTTCTGGCCGATGACGAAGAAGGTCGCGGGCGCGTTCTTCTCCTTCAGGATGTCGAGGATCTTCGGCGTCCAGCGCGGGTCGGGGCCGTCGTCGAAGGTCAGGGCCACCAGGCCGGGCCGCTGGCCGTAGCGTTCGATGACATAGGAGCTGGGCAGGACGTCGTAGGTCTCGCCCGAGATCAGCCCGGTGTCGGGGTCGGTCTCGAGGCTGCGCTTGCCGGGCGTGGGCAGGGACGAGACGCGCAGCACCTCGCCGCCGCCGTCGAAGTCGACGCTCTGGCCCGACGGGATGCGGGTGAGAGCCGAAGCCGCGCCCTTGCCGTAGGGCTGGCCCAGCACGCTCCACACGCCCGGATCCTCGCCGCCCATCCGCCAAAGGCCATAGCCGCGCGGCCGGAACGGGTCGCTGGCCTTGATCTGGTTGAACAGGGTGGGGGCGTCCAGGAACCAGACCACGTGCTTGTCGCCGTTGTCGGCCTGATAGCCGTAGGTCGGGTTGAGGGCGTCGTCGTCCATGCGGATGTCGGCGCCGGCGTCCTGGGCGTTGCGGATGGCCTCGTGGAAGGTGGCCGCGTCGCCGTTGGCCGCCGTGCCGTCGGCCTTCAGCGTCCAGTCGTAGCCGTAGGCGCCGAGCGCCAGCACCGTGCGGGCCGGGTCGAGGGCGGAGAAGCGCTTGTCGAGCTCGCTCTCGTACCAGTCTTGCCCTGCGTTGGGGCCGGGGTCGCCGCCGCCGTAGTGCTGGTCGTAGGCCATCAGCACGATAGTGTCGGCCGACTGCTGCAGGCGCTTGAGCGGCCAGCCCTGCTCGTCGAAGGGCGCGGTGACCCAGACCTCGCGGCCCGAGGCCTTGAAGGCCGCGCGGGCCTCGTCCAGCAGCAGCGGATAGTTGGCCAGGCCCTTGGGCGACAGGTTCTCCAGGTCGAAGATGTAGCCGCCGAAGCCGCGGCGCTGGGCCAGGGCGGTCAGGTTGTCGATCAGCGCCTTGCGGGCGGCGGGATTGGCCAGCAGGGCGTCGGCCATCGGGCCGTCGAACTTGGCGTCGGCCGAGTTGTGGACCAGCGGCAGGACGGTGGGATGGTTGGGCGCGGCGGCGATGCGGGCGGTGCCGATCGGATCATCGTCGGCCGTGATGTCGCCCGTCCGGCCCTTCAGCGCCACCCACTGCGGGGAGACCACGTCCAACTGGGCGACGTGGCGGCGCAGGGACTCGCGGCTGTCCTCGTCCCAGGGCACGTAGAAGCCGACGCTGAGCGGCTTGGCCGCGCCGATGGCGGCCGGCGTCTTGGGGGCGGGCAGGCGGCGCCAGGCCGACGGCTTGCCGGGCTTGAGGCGGTGCACGGTCTCTTCGTGCAGGGCCGACAGCACGTGCGGGTCCTTCAGCGTCACCGCCGGCAGGCGCGGGGCGAAAGCCAGGGTCGCCAGGAAGCCGGCCACGACGGCCGCCACCCCCGACAGGGCGATCCCCGCCGTCAGGGTGAACCTGCGCCGGCGCTTGCCGGTGGGGTCGTGGAAGATATGCCGATCGTCGCCGCTCATCGCGCCAAAACCTGTCCGTCCCGCCAATAACACGGTTTCGGCGGCGCAATGATCCTGGATCATGTCCGAACGGTGGCGCTAGGACCCTCGTTACGCGCCTGCGACCTTTTGGCTGGGGAAAGCCCCCCACCACCGTAAAATCCCCGCGAAAGCGGGGACCCAGGTGTTTTCTGAAACGCGTGGCGCTCTACGATAAAAAGCCTGGGTCCCCGCTTTCGCGGGGATTTTACGGGGGGAGGGCTAGTCCACCCAGTCCTTGTCCAACCGCTTGCTGGCCAGGAAGAACAGCAGGGCGGCGACGAGGTAGAAGCCCATGCCGCTGTAGATCGACCAGCGCAGCGACTCCGCCCCGAAGGTCGGCTTCAGCAGGTCGGAGACCAGGCCGAAATAATAGATGCCGACGGCGATGCCGAGCAGGTTGTTGATCAGCAGGAACAGGGCCGAGGCGGTGGTGCGCATCGGGGCCGGGCCCAGGTGCTGGACGGCGGCGGTGATGGGGCCCAGCCACGCCAGGTTCAGGCCCGTCGGGATCAGGAAGATCACGAAGGCCACGGCCAGCGAGGCCTTGCCGCCGAGGCCGCCCATCAGGCTGCCGCTGTTCATGGCCAGCAGGAAGCACGGCACCGAGATCAGGAAGGCGATGGCCGGGGTGATCGGATAGCCGGCCTTGGACTTGGCCCCCAGCTTGTCGGCCACCGCCCCGCCCAGCCAGATGCCCAGCAGGCCGCCGAACAGGGCGATGCCCGAATAGTACCAGGCCGTCTGCGACAGGGTCAGGCCCAGACTGCGCATGAAGAAGCTGGGCAGCCAGGCGGCGACGCCGTAGCCGCACACCGACGACGAGGCCGCGCCGAAGGCCAGCAGCCAGAACGACGGCTTGGCGGCCAGCAGGCGCGCGGCCTGGCCCAGCGGCATGGCCGGGGCGGGGGGCGCCGGCGGCGCGCCCTCCACGCGGTCGGCGCCGCCGCGCACGGGGTCCTTGACGATGGCGCGGAAGATCGGGGCCAGCACCACGCCGAGGCACCCGACGACGATGAAGGCCGTGCGCCAGCCATAGGTCGCCGCCAGCAGGCCGCCGACCAGCGTGCCCAGGCCCGAGCCCAGCGGGATGCCGAAGGCGTAGGCCGCCAGCGCCCGGGCGCGCTGGCGCTTGGGGAAGTAATCGGCGATCAGCGAATAGGCTGGGGCGACGCCGCCGGCCTCGCCGATGCCCACGCCCATGCGGGCCAGGAACAGTTGTCCGAACCCGCCGGCGAACCCGCACAGGGCGGTGAAGCCGCTCCATACGGTGAGGGCGGCGGTCATGATCCAGACGCGGCTGAAGCGGTCGGCCAGCCAGGCGATCGGGATCGCCAGGGTGGTGTAGAGCAGGGCGAAGGCGAGACCGCCCATCAGGCCGAACTGGCCGTCGGTGAGGCCGAACTCGTCCTTGATCGGCTTGGCCAGGATGCCGAGGATCTGCCGGTCGAGGAAGTTCAGGGTGTAGACGAGGATCAGCGTCGCCAGCACCAGATAGCGGTAGCGGCTACCGCCCGTCGCGGCGCCTTCGCCGTTCGCTTCGCTCATCGCCCGCCCCCTCTGGCTACGCGCACGCTTCCGGAAAAGAACGACGGGGCCCGTTGCAGCAGGCCCCGTCAGATCTCGACCGAGAACTTAGAAATTGAACTCCAGGCTCGCCGACACGCTGCGCGGCGGGCCGTAGAAGCCGATGACCGAGTTGTTATAGGTCGCGACGCCGAAGTTGTAGCCGCCGATGCGATAGGTTTCGTCGGTCAGGTTCTTGCCGACCAGCGAGACCTTGTAGCGGCCGCCCGGCGCGTTCCACACGGCGCTGAGGTCGACCAGGGTGAAGGCCTTCTGGTCGAGGGTCGGCAGCGGCTGCTCGAACTGCTGGTACTTGTCGCGGTAGCTGACCATCGGGGTGACGGCCAGGCGGCCGCCCAGCAGTTCGCCGGTCCAGGTTGCGCTGAGGTTGGCGGTCTTTTCCGGCGTGTTCTGGAAGCCGTAGAGGTTGGCGACATTGACGATCGTGCCGGTGACGGCGTCGTAGCGCTCGAACTCGTCGTACTTGGCCTTGATGTAGCCCAGCGCCAGGGTGCTCGACAGGTTGGGCGTGAAGCGCGCCGTGCCTTCGAACTCCAGGCCCCAGATCGTCGAGGCGCCGGCGTTGTCGACCGAGCTGGCGATGCCGCTGGGCACGGCCACCTGGGTGGTCACCTGCTGGTTCTTGTACTTCGAGCGGAAGGCCGCCGAGGCGAACGACAGGCGGCGGTCGAACAGATAGCCCTTCAGGCCGGCCTCGTAGGCGTCGACCGTCTCGGGATCGTAGCCGTTGACCGTCTGCGGCGTCAGGAAGGCGTCGCCGCGCATGTCCCAGCCGCCGGACTTGAAGCCCTTGGAATAGGAGACGTAGCCGGTCAGGTCGTCGCTGAAGTCGTAGGAGGCGCTGACCCGCGGGGTGAATTCCGAGAAGGTCTTGCTGGCGGTGTAGTTGGTGCGGGTCTGCAGCACCGGCCGGGCCGTGCCCCCCTGCCACGGGGTCTTGGTGGCGCCCAGATAGAACAGCCGCACCACGGTGCCGGTCTTCTTGTCCTGGGTGGCGCGGCCGCCCAGCGAGACCTTGAAGCGGTCGGTGAAGTTGGCCGAGACGTCGGTGAACACCGCGAAGCTGCGGGTGTTGACCTTGCCGGCGGCGGCGATGGCCACGCCCAGGTTGCCGGCGATGGTGTCGAACTCGCCCGAGGCCTGGCTGTTCATGTAGTAGACGCCGAACACGCCCTGGAAGGTCTCGTCGGCATAGACCGCCTGCAGTTCCTGCGAGAACTGGCGGTCGCCATAGGTGGCCGGCACGTCCAGCGTCGGCAGCGGCGTGCCGTCGAAGTCGATGTTGGTCTGGGTGCCGCCCTTGCGGTTGGCGGTGATCGACTTGAAGGTCAGGTGCTCGCTGGCCTTCCAGGTGGCCAGGGCCGAGACGCCTTCGGTCTCGACGTGGTTAGCGTCGCCCAGGCCCGCCTGGGTGTCGTAGGTGTCGAGCACCTTGTAGCCGCCGGTCAGGGTGGGCAGTTCGCGGTGGCCGTGGCGGGCGTTGCTGTCGTCGACCACCTTGTCGTAGGCGATGCGGAAGAACAGGTCGTCGTTGGGCGCGTACTCGACGGAGAGGCGGCCGGCCTGGACGTCCTTGTTGTACTGCTCGGCGCCGGTGGTCAGGTTCTTGCCGTAGCCGTCGCGCTTGTAGACGGCGAAGGCGCCGCCGACCGACAGGCCGCCGCCCAGCGGGGTCGAGGCGGCGATCAGGCCGTCACGCTGGTTGTACGAGCCGACCGTGCCCTTCAGCTTCAGCGCCGTCTCGTCGTCGTGCTTCTTGGTGACGTACTTGATGGCGCCGCCGATGGTGTTGCGGCCGTAGAGCGTGCCCTGCGGGCCGCGCAGCACCTCGATGCGCTCGATGTCGAAGATGTCGAGCACCGCGCCCTGCGGGCGGGCCACGTAGACGTCGTCGATATAGAGGCCGACGCCCGGTTCGAAGCCCCACAGCGGGTCCTGCTGGCCGACGCCGCGGATGTAGCTGATCAGGGTGGAGTTCGAGCCCCGGGCCACCTGGACGGTGATGTTGGGGGTGGTCTGCTGCAGGGTTGTGATGTCGGCTGCGCCCTGGCGTTCCAGCGCCGCGGCGCTGAAGGCCGAGACGGCCACCGGCACGTCCTTGAGGGTTTCCTCGCGCCGGCGAGCGGTGACCACCACCTCCTCGACGCCTACGCTTTGCTCCGCGGCCGGCTTTTCCTGGGCCACCGCCAGGTTGCAGGTCGCACCCCACGCCGCGCCAGCCAGCAGCGCGGCCTTCCACATCGTTTTCATAGGCAAGCCCCTCTTCCCTAGATGCGTTTCGTCCCTTCCGCCGATCGAGCCATCTCACGCAGCCTCGTATCCGGCGTTTCCCGCACGATTTCACCGCCGCAGGAATTCGACGGCACTGTCACCTAGGTTGAGGGAATGCGCCAGCGTTTTTTCACCAGATGATGAAAAGTGTAATCCGGGGGCTGACGGTCGCTGTTTTAGCCCTCCCCCTTGATGGGGGAGGGTTGGGTGGGGGTGGTTGCGGCGTCGGCCGAGGAGCGCGTGCTTGAACCGCCGCTCCACCCCCATCCCCGGCCCTTCCCCCATCCGCCAACGGGAAGGGAGCTAGGCCTTGCGCTTGGCGACCACGGCCTCGAAGCCCGCCGCGCAATAGGCGAACAGACGGGCCCGCACGGCCTCCAGGTCGCTGGAGTGGCACAGGCCCTCCGACAGCGAGTCGATGCGGCCGGTCTCAGACAGGGCCAGCATCATCGAGCCGGTCAGGAACTGGTAGCACCAGTAGAGGTCGCGATATTCCGCGTCGGGACGGACGACCTTCAGCGTGTCGACCAGCTGGTGGACGACGGGGTCGAAGAACCGGGCCATGGTCTCGCCGCCCCAGGCCGGGGTGTTGTTCACCTGGGCCACCAGGGCGAAGTAGCTCTTCCAGCCCTGGCCGCCGTCCTGCGAGATGCGCAGCAGCGGGTCGATGAAGGCCTCGATCACGCCTTCCACCGTCATGGCGTCGCCGTGGGTCTCGACATAGGCGTTCATCGAGACGCTGCGGGCCTGGTTGAGGATCTCGGCGCGGCGCACGAACACCGCGTCGAACAGCTCGCGCTTGGCGCCGAAATAGTAGTGGATCAGGGCGGTATCGACGCCGGCCTCGGCGGCCACCTGGCGGGTGGTCACGCCATGGAAGCCGTGGCGCGCGAACAGCCCCTCGGCGGAGTCGAGGATGGTCTCCTTCAGGTCCAGGCCCGTGGCCTTGGAAGGACGGCCCCGCCCGCCGGAACGGGCGCGGGGCTTGGCGGCGGTCATGTCGGGGAGGCCTCTCCGAGAACTTCGCTGTCCCCGGATAGGCCTGCTTTCGCTACCCTGGCAAGAGCGCCGCCGTTCCGTGAACGTCCGGTCAGGCCGTGAAAATCCCGTGGAATCCCAGCGGCAAGGCCGTGTTCGCCCGCCAGGTGACCAGCGGACCGTCGGCGACGCGGGGGGCGTCGAAGGCGTGCAGCTCGGTCGCCTGGGCGTCGAGATTGAGGCTCGTGCCGAGCAGCCAGCCGTCGAACTCTTCCGACGATCCGGGGCGGGGGACGAACACCATCTCCTCGACCAGATGCCGGCGGCCGAAGTCGAAGGCGGTCTCGCGGCCGGTCTTCCAGTCGCGCACGGCCAGGCCGTGGAAGGCCGGCTTGCCGACCTCGCCGACCGCCGCGTGGACGCTGAAGCGGCGGCCCTGGCCGGCGAAGCGATCGTCCGAGCGCGGGAACTCGGCCACGGTCTCGAACCGCTGCAGGTCGGCCTTGCCGTCGGCGTGCAGGGTGACGAAGCCGAGCTTGGGCGGGGCCACGCCCTTGAACGGCACGCCGCGCAGCAGCTGCTCGCCGGCCGCGGCCGTGCCGCGCGGATCGTCGTCGATGCAGGCGTCGAAGCGGATGGTCCCGTCCTTGTCCTCCCAGGCGTCGCCCAGGTGGAAGAAGAAGAACGGCGGCAGGTCGAACACCCGGCGCTGGGTCAGGTCGGCCTTGTCGAGCACCAGCACCTGGGTTCCCAGCTCGGGCTTCCAGGCCATGCCGGCGATGTAGGGCACGCCGCCCCGCTCCTGTATCCAGGGCTGCAGGACGATCATCAGGTGGCGCTCAGTGGCGGTGAAGTCGTGGATGTAGCTGGCGCGGGGCAGGGCGATCAGCTGGGCGTCCTCCAGGCTGCCGTCGGCGGCCAGGCGCCAGACGATGGCGCGGTGGCCGGCCAGGCCCAGGTTCCAGGTCCGGCCGTTCGGTTCGCGACGGGGATGGGCCAGGAACGGCATGGCCTTGAGGTCGGGCCGCAGGGTCTTGAAGCCCTTGGTCTCCAGGGTGACGGGATCGAGCACGCAGGGCGAGCCCGGTTCCCACAGCGCCCACAGCTCGCCGCCGGCCATCATCACCGAGGTGTTGGCGGCGTTGGCGTCGTCGGGACCGCCCACGGCCGCCCCGGGGCCAGGGGCGGTGCCGAAGCCGGGGGTGATCACCGCGTGGGCGGCCGTGTCGGCGCGGCGCTTGGGGGTGTCGACGAAGCGGGCGGCCAGGGTCGCCTCGCCGTCCTGGATCGAAAAGCGCCGCACCAGGCCGTCGCCGTCGAACCAGTGGCCGACCGACCCGCCCGGCCGGCGGAAGCGGGCCGGGCCGTTGCGGACCAGGGCGCCGGTCAGGTCGGCCGGGGCCTTGCCGCGCAGGCGGGTCAGGCCGGTGGGGGCGATGTCGGCCTCGACGTCGCGAAAGCCCAGGGTCCAGTCGGCGGCCCCGGCGGCGAACACGGTCTCGGGGGTCAGCAGGGCGGCGGCGCCGGTCAGGCCGGCGGCGCGGAGGAAGGTGCGGCGATCCATGGGTATTCCGTCTGTCTCTGGTCTTTAGCGCAGGGCGATGGCCTGGGCGTTGTCGCCCGGCGTGACGGTGAAGGCGGCCGCGGCGAAGGCCGGCGGGCCCATGTTGGCCTTGGCGCCGCCCGAGAAGCCGTAGGGCTCCACCGGCAGGCCGAAGGGGTTCATGCTCAGGCGCTGGTCGCCGTCGAGGTCCTGGAACACCCGGGCCGCGTAGGTCCCGGCGGCCAGGTCGTGGATCTGCACGATCGGTTCGGCCGACGCGGCCTGGACGAAGGCGACCCGCACGGGCTTGCCGCCGGCCCAGGCCGCCTGGCTGTCGAACAGGGCGACCATCAGCACGCCGTCGTGTGACTTCAGGGCGGGGAAGACCAGGGCCAGGCTGGCGTCGCCGGCGGCCGGGGCCGGCGCGGGAATGGGAGCCGCGGCGGCGGCGTCCGGCACGGCGGTCTGGCACAGGCCGGCGGCGGGAGCGGTCAGCAGGGCGGCGCAGGCCAGGAGCGGGAGAAGGCGCATCGGAAGGGTCCTTGTGGTTGGAGGTGCGGGGAAAGGGGTTGGTCAGAGCGACAAACGCTCAGCCGAAGAACACGCGCCACATCAGGCGGCCGGGCAGGAAGGTGAAGCCGCCGGCGACGATCAGTCCGCCGACGAACAGGCCGGTCATGAACCGGCGGTGCAGGCTGACCTTGTGGCGACGGGCGGCGTAGACGGCGATCGGCAGGGCGATGATCGTCCAGCCCGACAGCAGGTGGATCCAGCTCATGGCGCCGTGGTTCATCTCGTGGATGAACAGCGAGCTGATCGCCGTGGTCGCCATGGCGATCACCCAGGCCCAGCCCAGCGTGCGGTGCAGGGCCGAGCCCTTGACCCCGATCATCAGCACCGTGCCGATCACCAGGGCGCTGATGGCCGCGGTCAGGTGGATCTGGATCTTGGTCGAGGCGGCCAGCACCAGCGACAGGTCGGGCAGGTGCGCTCCGCTCCGGCTCGCCAGCAGCACGGGGGCGGCGGCCAGCGCCGTGGCGACGAGCACCCCGGCCACGCCGCGGCGGCGGATGCGGCGGGCGTCGGCGTCATGCATTGACAGGGCGGTCTCGGACATCTTGATCTCCGTGGGCGGCGGGCTTGCGTCGCCGCTTTCGAAGACCGCTTTAGGAGCCCGCCGGGCCGTGCCTCAATCGACGTTACGCCAGCCGACGGCCCCGCTTCGCCAATCGCCGCCGGGCGCCGTTCACGCTTCGCGAATGGCGGTCCTCGTCGCCCGTCACGGGCGAGGCTTCCTGGTCGCGGGGATCGCCGGCGTGTTCCTGGCCCTGGTCGGCGCGTTCGGCACCGGCGACGCGCCGCTGGGGATCCGCATCGCCTACTGGCTGGTGCTGTGCTGGTCGGGCGCGGCGGCGGGGGCGGGCGTCAGCGCGCTCGTCCAGAACAGCGGCCTGACCGAGCGACGACCGTTCGTCGGCGGCGTGGTCATCACCCTGGGCGTGGCCTTGCCGGGCACGGTCTATGTCTGGGCGGTGTCGAGCCTGCTGTTCGGCCAAGTCCCGCACGCGGCGACCCTGCCGCGCTTCTTCCTGCCGGTGCTGGTCATCACCGCGGCGATCACGGCGCTGAACTTCCTGACCACCCGCCAGCCGGTCGAGACCCACGCCGCCGCGCCCGAGGCTCCGCCGCCGCGCTTCCTGGAGCGCCTGCCGGCCAAGCTGCGCGGCGCGACCCTCTACGCCGTCGCCGCCGAGGACCACTATCTGCGCCTGCACACCTCCAAGGGCGAGGACCTGATCCTGATGCGCCTGTCCGACGCGGTGGCCGAGCTGGAAGGCATCGAGGGCGCCCAGACCCACCGTTCGTGGTGGGTGGCGCGCGAGGCGGTGGTCGAGGCCAAGCGCGGCGACGGCCGCGCCACCCTGACCCTGGCCTCGGGCGCCGAGGTCCCGGTCAGCCGCGCCTACGCCAAGGCCCTGCGCGAGGCCGGCTGGTTCTAGCTGGCCGCGCCGCTCGTCCGGCGCTCGGCCAGCAGGGTCTGCAGGCGCGTCCAGCCCTTGTCGGCGGCCCGCTGATCGATCGAACCTGCGGCTGGCGCGCCGCTGGGGGGCGGCCCGACGGCGGCGCCGCCTTCGACGAGGACGACGGCCAGATCCTCGGTGTCGGCCGCGTCCAGCGGCCTGAAGCCCTGGCTGTCGCGAACGTTAGGGTCGGCGCCTCGCCGTAGAAGCAGGCTTGCGACAGCCGCCGACGTGACCCGATGCAGCGGCGTGCGGTTTTGCTCGTCACGCGCGGCGGGGCTGGCGCCGCGGTCCAGCAGAAGCTTCGCCGTGGCCAGGGCCTCCTTCTCGGACGCCCAATGCTCGCACCAAAAGGCGTTCGGCGGCGTCGCGGTGAAATCGAAGCGGGCGCCCGTGTCGAGCAGGGCGTCCAGCATGTCCGGCCGGCACCCTCGCGCGGCGGAGGCCGCCAGCCGCGCACGCGCGGCCGGGGTGACGCTGTCCAGGGCGCCGGCGGCGATCAGGATCCTGGCGGTCTCGTCGCGCCGGTTGTCCAGGGCGACGGCCAGGGGCGTCGCCGCAGCGGGGTCGTATCGTTCGACGCGGGCGGCGCGGTCTATCGGAAAGCCCGCGGCGATCAGCGCCCGCATGGCGTCGGGCGAAAGCGACCTGGCGGCCTGGACGACCAGCCTCTGGCCGCCGATGGAGCGCGGATCGATCCCATGCTCGCCGAAGAGTTCGAGCGTGTGGTCGTCGGCGGTCAGCCAGCGGCGGGGCGAGGCGAGCTGGTCGACGCCGACGGCGATCTCGCCGAACGGGGCCGGCGCGCGAGCGCCGAACAGCCTGGAGCCGCGGGAGCTCACGCACTTTTCCCGCACGCCCTGACGAAGGCAGACGGTCGTCGTGTAGTCGCCGCCCAGGAAGGCGCTGTAGCGGGGCCGCAGCCAGCGGAAGCGGGAATTGTCGACAAGGGCGAAGAAGGCGGCCACCCGTTCGGGAGGCGGCCGATAAACGTGTCGTCCCGGCAGCAACACCTCGGGGTCGCCTTCGAACACGACCTCGCCGCCGCGATGGATCTCGACCTTGTGGACTTGGGTCGGGTCGCTGCTGTCCTCGTAGGCCATGAAGACGACGTCCGGCGCGCCGAGCCCCGCGACGGGCGGGGTGTTCCGTCCTTGCCGGATCAGCAGGAAGGCGACGAGGACGCCGATCGCCAGGGCCAGACCCAGAAGGGCGAGGCGCACCTTCGGGTCGCCGAACACGGCGACGGCGGGCTTCATCGCCGGCTCAGCCGGCCTCGGATGGTCTTCGCTCACTTCGCCCCCGACGGATCGGGGCAGAGGACAGCCAAACCGCTAGCTTTGCAATCCACGCTTGAGGCCGCGCAGCTTGAACGCCGTGAAGACGATCGACGAGATCAGCGCCAGTTCGCCGGCGTTGCCCAGCCAGAAGATCCCGCTGCCGGCGGCGGCGAACATCGCCAGGGCGCCCAGGCACAGCCACGGCAGCTTCTCGCGCCGCCAGAGGATCGCGCCGACCCCGATCAGCACCACCACCGTGACGATCGAGGGGATGGGCGGACTGGCGTGGGCGTAGGCGTAGCGCAGGGTGCCGGCGTATTCGCGCACCTCCAGGCTCATGTGCACCAGGTCGGTCCAGACGCCGACGGCGATCAGCGCGGCGGTCAGCACCCACACCCACAACCGGCGGCGCAGTCCGGCGACGCCGAACACCACCAGGATCAGCATCGGTGTCAGCACCGCGTGGGCGACGTAGCGCGGGATCGACAGGTTGCGCAGCAGGTCGCCAGCCCCGATCGAGGATCCGGCGGCGATGATCAGGTTGTCCCAGCACAGCGTCGCGGCGATCAGGGCCAGCAGCCATATGCGCAGCGAGCCGGCGAAGGCGGCGGCGGCCAGCATGCCGGCGGCCAGCAGCCAGAACACGATAGGGATCACGGGGCGCTCCGTCCGATTCGTCAGCTGGGACAGTAGAGCCCCATCGGGCGCGGGGGGCGGCGGCAATGGGAGTCGTCGCTACACGGTCACGGGCGTCATGCCGACGGGGCGACGGCCTTGAGGCGTCCGGCGACGCGTGCGACCTCATGGGGCATGACGCGCTTTCCGCCCAATCCTCACGACATGCTGCGGTTCGACTGGGAGGCGGTCGAGGGCGTGCGGGTCTCGGCCGTGCTGGCTTACGAGACGCCGGCTGAACCGGGCGAGGACGCCGGCGCGCCGGGCCAGTGGGAAAAGATCGCCTTCGTGCTCGATGGAGAGGCGGTGGTCGTCTCCGTCGATTTCGACACCGACCAGCTGTTCGTCGAGCGCCTGCCGTTCGACCCAAAGGCCCCGCTCTGGGTTCCGCCGCCGGCGCTGGCCTATGCTGTGGGCCAGCGGTTGGGTTGGGCCTGGGAGGTCCGCAACTATCGCGGCTATCTGGACGGCTTCATCCTGGCCTTCGGGGCGGACGAAGACTTGAGCGCGACCCTGGCGCCGCGTTGCCTGCTGCTGGGCGTCGCCTCGCGGATCGAGATCCTGGCGATCGGCTGATCAGGGCGTTTGGGGCGTCAGATCCCGGAGATCGCCGCACGGCAGCTTGCGGGCGGGGCGGACGGTCCCGTGCGGCTTGCACAGGGCCTGCAAGCGGCACATCGCCGGCATATAGGCGCCGACCATGCTACTCTCGTTGAAGCGGACGCTTTCGTCAGCGCCGCCAAAATCGCGGATCTCGCTGGCCGGGGGCAGGGCGCTGATCAGCAGGTGGCGCATCTGCTCGATCTTCGACATCCCGGCCGTTCGTCCGCGTTCAGCCAGGATGTAGTAGCGGAAGTCGCGGCTGAACTCCTTTGGATCGGTCATCTGCGCCGCCGGCAGGGACAGGTAGAAGTCGAAGATCGCGCCGCCGGGAAGCTGCTCGGGGTCGTATTCGTACGGATGTCGAAGGCTTTCGCCGCTGGACCGGGCCAGGCGGATCTGGTCGCGGTTGTCCCACCGCGTCGCCGCGCCGAAGACCGCGCAGATCTGCTTCTCGGTCGAGCCCACCGACATCCAGTCCGAGCTTTTGAAGCTCTCTTCGCGAAGGGGCGCAGTGCCCTCGCAGGAGGCCGCCACGAGGGTGGCCTCCACGGTCTTGGGCGCATCGGCCAGGTCTTCCGGCAGGCCGAACGCCTCGTAGGGGATGTGGCTCTTCTGGGTGTAGCCCTTGACCAGGCGGGCGACGCAGTCGCGCTCGCAGCGCCGGACCGCGTCGGCTTGCAGCGGATAAGGCTTGCCGGCGACCTGCAGCACGATGGGTCCGCCGTCGGGGCCGCCGTTCAGGATCCAGTCCTCGCGCATGCAGACGGGCGTCTTGCTCGAGGCCTCGAACTGCAGCGAGATCACGCCGTGCTGGGGCTGGTCGACCACAGTATGGGGCAGGATTTCCGGGACCGGGCCGGATGAGGCGAGCGCGAAGGCGGAAAGCACCAGTCCGATCATCCGCAGTCGCATTCGACGCCCCCCGACACCATCCGGTCCGCCTTGGAGACCGGTGTTCGTGTCGTGGTTTAGATTGCCGCGTCACGCAACGAAAAAGGGCGGCCCTCGTGGGCCGCCCTTTCCGTCAGTGCCTGAGCCTGTCGGCTCAGAATTCTTCCCACTCCTCGACCTTGGTCGCGGCGGCGGTGGCCGCGCCGCCGGAGCGGCCCGGGCGGACGAAGGTCTGGGCGCGGGCCTGGGCGGCATGCACCGGGCTGGGCGCGGCGGCCGGCGCGCGGATGGCGCTTTCGCCGCCGACCCGGAAGCGGCCGACCAGGGCGGCCAGCTCGCCGGTCTCACCCTTCAGCGAGTGGGTGGCGGCGGTGGCTTCCTCGACCATGGCGGCGTTCTGCTGAACCACCTGGTCCATTTGGTTCACGGCGCTGTTGACCTGGTGCAGGCCGGTCGACTGCTCGGTGGCCGAGGCGGCGATCTCGTTGACCAGGCTGTCGATGGTGGCGACCTGGTCGACGATGCGCTGCAGGGCCTCGCCGGTCTGGCCGACCAGGGACACGCCCGAACCGACCTGCTGGGTCGAGGTCGAGATCAGGGTCTTGATCTCCTTGGCCGCTTCGGCCGAGCGCTGGGCCAGGGCCCGCACTTCCTGCGCCACGACCGCGAAGCCCTTGCCGGCGTCGCCGGCGCGAGCCGCTTCTACGCCGGCGTTGAGGGCCAGCAGGTTGGTCTGGAAGGCGATCTCGTCGATCACGCCGATGATGTTGCCGATCTGGCCCGAGGACTGCTCGATGCCGGCCATGGCGCTGACGGCCTGGCTGACGATCTGGCCCGAGCGTTCGGCGTCGGCGCGGGCGGCGGCGACCACGCTGGAGGCTTCCTTGGCGCCGGCGGCGGTCTTGCGGACCGTGGCGGTGATCTCGTCGAGGGCGGCGGCGGTCTCTTCCAGGCTGGCGGCCTGCTGCTCGGTGCGGCGCGACAGGTCGTCGGAGGCCTGGGCGATCTCTTCCGAACCGGCGCGGATGCCGCCGGTGGCGCCGTTGATGCCGCGCATGGCGTCCTGCAGGCGGCCGGCGGCGGCGTTGAAGTCGGACTTCAGCTGCTCGGCCTTGGGCGCGAAGTGGGCGTCGATGCGGTAGGTCAGGTCGCCGTCGGCCATGGCGCCCAGGGCCGAGCCCAGGGCCTGGATGGCGATGCGGTCGGTCTCGGCCTCGGCGGCCTTTTCGGCTTCGCGTTCGGCGCGTTCGCGCTCGGTGCGGGCGGCGGCGGCGGCGGCCTCTTCTTCCAGGCGCAGCTTGTGGATGGCGGCGTCCTTGAAGGTGGCGACGGCGCCGGCCATCTCGCCGATCTCGTCCTTGCGGCCGGCGGCGGGCACGGCGACGGTGTTGTCGCCGGCGGCCAGGCGGCGCATGGCGGTGGTCATTGCGGCGACCGGCGCGGCGATGCCGCCCGTCAGCATCAGTCCGCCGGCGATGGCGACGGCCAGGACGATGGCGATGCCGATGGCCAGCACCAGGGTGTTGCGCAGCGAGGCGGCGGCCTGGGCTTCGGCCTGGGCGGTGACCACGGCTTCGGCGTCGTCGGTGATGGCCTGGATGGCGTCTTCCACCGGCTCGACGGCCTTGTCGGCGACGCCGTCATGCTTGACCAGATCGATGGCCTGGGCGCGGGTCGCCGGATCGGCGCCCAGTTGCTCGGCCGGCTCGATGGCCATCTTGCGATAGTTGGCGTAGGCGGCCTCGACGGCGGCGATGCGGTTCAGGTCGGCCTCGTCGGCCCCCGCCAGCTTGCGCAGATCATCGAGCGCGCCGAGGAACTTCGGCTTGTGGGCCTCTTCCAGGCGCTTGACGTAGTAGTCGTCGCCCGAGAGCAGGAAGCCGCGCAGCGAGTTTTCCTGGCGGGTCAGGCGGAAGGCGGCCGTATCAGCGGCGCGAAGACTCTGCTGGGCGAGCGTCGACTGCTTCACCGAGGCCTCGTAGACCTCCTGGTTGACGTAGAGGGTAACACCCATGGCCAGGATCGCGGCCAGCATCACGCCGAACACGATCATCAGCTTCTGAGGGATCTTCAAGTCGCCAAACCGCACAGCCCGCCTCCAAAGTTCATTCCCGACATCTGTGCCTGTGAGCACATGTCACGACGGAAGCTCTGGCGAGTTCGCGGTTTCCACGACATTAACCGTACTGTGGCGGAACGTCGCACCCTCGAGACTGAAAATGTCAGCCATTCGCAGCTGGCTCGACCTGCGGATACTCAGGATTGCGCTGCGTATGGGGTTACCGCTGATAATACAACGCCCGCTCCACCTGGGGCGGAGCGGGCGTGCGACAAAGGCGCAGTGAAGTTTTTTGCCTGCGACGTCGAATTAGTGGGCTTCGTCCCAGTTGCTGGCGGCTCTCGCCTCCACCGTGAGGGGAATGGAAAGCGCCACGGCCGGCTTGGCCGCGCCCTCCATCACCCGGCGGGCGAGCGCGCAGACGGCCTCGGCCTCGGCTTCCGGGGCCTCGAAGACCAGTTCGTCGTGCACTTGCAAAAGCATGCGCGCCTCGAGGCCCGCCTCTTCCAGCGCGCCCGGCATGCGCACCATGGCCCGGCGCATGACGTCGGCGGCCGCGCCCTGGATCGGGGCGTTGATGGCGGCGCGTTCGGAGAACTGCCGCTGGCCCACCGACTTGGCGTGGATGTCGGGGATGTTGATCTTGCGGCCGAAGATCGTGGTCACGTAGCCGTGCTCGCGCACGAAGGCCTTGGTGGCGTCCATATAGGCCTGGATGCCGGGGAAGCGCTCGAAATAGGTCTTGATATAGGCCCCGGCCTCGCCCTGGCCGATGCCCAGCTGGTTGGCCAGACCGAAGGCTGAGATGCCGTAGACGATGCCGAAGTTGATGGCCTTGGCCCGGCGGCGGATCAGCGGGTCCATGCCCTCGATCGGGGTGTCGAACATCTCCGAGGCCGTCATGGCGTGGATGTCCAGGCCGTCGCGGAAGGCCTTCTGCAGCTGCGGGATGTCACCGATGTGGGCGAGGAGGCGCAGCTCGATCTGGCTGTAGTCGGCGCTGATCAGCACCTTGCCCGGCGCGGCCACGAAGGCCTTGCGGATCTTGCGGCCTTCCTCGGTGCGGACCGGGATGTTCTGCAGGTTGGGGTCCGACGACGACAGGCGGCCCGTGGTGGTCGCGGCCAGGGCGTAGGAGGTGTGCACTCGGCCCGTGCGCTCGCTCATCGCGGCGATCAGGTTCTCGGTATAGGTGCCCTTCAGCTTGCTCAGTTGGCGCCAGTCGAGCAGCACGCGCGGCAGCTCGTGGCCTTCGTTGGCCAGGCTTTCCAGCACGTCGCTGTCGGTCGACCACTGGCCGGTGGCGGTCTTTTTGCCGCCCTTCATCGACATTTCGCCAAACAGCACGTCGCCGATCTGCTTGGGGCTGCCCAGGTTGAACGGGCGGCCGGCGAGCTTCTGAGCCTGCTCCTCGAAGTCGGCCATGCGCAGCGAGAATTCGTTGGAGAGCCGGCGCAGGGTCTCGGGATCGACGCGGATGCCGTCGTTCTCCATGGTCGCCAGCACGGCCGGCAGGGGGCGTTCCAGGGTCTCGTAGACGGTCAGCAGGCCCTCGGCCGCCAGGCGCGGGCGCAGCACGTTGTAGAGCCGCAGGGTGACGTCGGCGTCCTCGGCGGCGTAGGCCGTCGCCTTGTCGAGGGCCACGTGCTTGAAGCTGATCTGGCTCTTGCCGGTGCCCGCCACTTCCTTGAAGGAGATGGGCTTGTGGCCCAGCCACAGCTCCGACAGCTCGTCCATGCCGTGGCCGTGCAGGCCGGCTTCCAGCACGTAGCTGATCAGCATGGTGTCTTCGATCGGGGCGACCTTGATCCCCCGGCGCAGCATCACGGCGATGTCGTACTTGGCGTTCTGGGCGACCTTCAGCACCGAAGGGTCTTCGAGCAGCGGCTTCAGCGCGGCCAGGGCGTCTTCCTCGGAGATCTGCTCCAGCTTGGCGGGGGCTTCGAAGATCAGGCCGCCGTCCTGGGCCTTCTCCTCGTGGCTGACGGGGATGTAGCAGGCCTCGCCGGGCGCGATGGCCAGCGACACGCCGCACAGGCCGGCGTTGGCCGACGACAGGGCGTCGGTCTCGGTGTCGAAGGCGACCACGCCCTTGGCGCGAGCCTTGTCGATCCAGACCTGCAGCGTCGCCAGGTCGCGCACGCAGACGTAAGCCGCGGTGTCGATGGCGACGGGCTCGGCCACCGGGCTGGCCGCGGCGCGGGCGGCGGCCGAGGCGTAGGAGACGGTGGTGACCGGCGCGGTCACCTGCTTGTCCGAGGGGCGGACGTCCAGGCTGCGGGGCGCGGCCGCGGCGTTGCCGTCGCCTACGCGCCTGGCAAGCGTGCGGAACTCCATCTGCTCGAGGAAGTCGGCCAGCACGGCCTTGTCCGGCTCGCGCACCACCAGGTCGTCCAGCGGCTCGGGCAGGGGGGTGTTGCAGTCCAGGGTGACCAGGGCCTTTGACAGACGGATCTGGTCGGCGAAGTTGATCAGGGTCTCGCGACGCTTGGGCTGCTTGATCTCGCCGGCCCGGGCCAGCAGCGTGTCGAGGTCGCCGTATTCGGTGATCAGTTGGGCGGCGGTCTTGATGCCGATGCCGGGGGCGCCGGGAACGTTGTCGACGCTGTCGCCGCACAGCGATTGCACGTCCACGACATGCTCGGGATAGACGCCGAACTTCTCGAACACCTCGTTTCGGCCGATGCGGACGCCCTTCATGGGGTCGAACATCGAGACGTTGTCGCCGACCAGCTGCATCAGGTCCTTGTCGGACGAGACGATGACCGCCTCGCCGCCGGCGTCGCGCGCCGCGCAGGCGTAAGCCGCGATCAGGTCGTCGGCCTCGTAGCCCGGCAGCTCGATGGCCGGCACGCCGAAGGCCCGGGTGGCGTCGCGCACCAGTGGGAACTGCGGGATCAGGTCTTCCGGCGGCGGCGGACGGTGGGCCTTGTACTGGTCGTACAGTTTGTTGCGGAACGTCTTTTCCGAGTGGTCCCAGATCACCGCCAGGTGCGTGGGGGCGTCGCCCTGCATGTCGCGCATCAGCTTCCACAGCATGTTGCAGAAGCCCTGCACCGCGCCGACGGGCAGGCCGTCGCTCTTGCGGGTCAGGGGCGGCAGGGCGTGATAGGCGCGGAACAGATAGGCCGAGCCGTCCACCAGGAAGAGGCGCATGGTCGGACCGTCCTGGGTGAGGGGACGGGTCTGGGCGGAATCGGGCGCGGCGACGTCGGTCATGGCGGCGAACATAAGGGGTCCCAGGCGCGCCGGAAACCGCGTTGACGCACAGCCCATGGCGACGCTTTGCAACCATCGTTCGCCCAAATAAGGCGAGATCGCCCTTAAGGCGCCCCAGGCTGGACCTGTGGACGGTTTAGAGGCAAAAGCGCGTCCGCCTCTCCGGCGGACCACGTGCCGCATGGCGCGCCCGGGAACCGACGGGCATGTCTGCGACTTGGTTTCAGTACGTAAAAGCGCCCTCCCCGACGCGGATACCTTTTTGACCATGACCTTGAAGAAGACCATCGCCCTGGGCCTTGGCCTGGGAACCTGCAGCCTTGTCGTCGCCGCCGTGCTGGCGACCGGGACCTTCAGCCCGCCGCCGGTTTCGGACCATCCGACCAGTGAACCGGTCGAGCTCCGCGCGCCCCTGGCGCCGGCCGAGCAGGGCGCGCCTCTGCCCAAGCAGTACGTGGTCTGATGTCGCATCCCTCTCCCCCTTGCGGGAGAGGGTGGCCTCGCGGAGCGAGGTCGGGTGAGGGGTTGAAAGCCCTCGCCGCTGCGACGGCCTGCCGGCTGGATGCGGTGTCGCAGGTCTGAGAGACCCCTCATCCGTCGGCCTTCGGCCGCCACCTTCTCCCGCAAGGGGAGAAGGGTCAGGGCTTCGACTTCGCCGCTTCCGTTTCCTCGGCCGGCGCAGGCTCCGGAACCCCCGCCAGCGTCAGGTCGAACACAGAGCCGCCGGGGCCCGTCTCCACCAGCGCAAGATCCCCGCCGTGGCCCTGGGCCAGTTCGCGGGCGATGGCCAGGCCAAGGCCCGTGCCGCCGCGGCGCACCGATCCCACGAACGGCTGGAACAGGTTGGCCCGCGCCCGCTCGGGCACGCCGGGGCCGTCGTCCGACAGCCGCAGGTGGCTCATGCCGTCGACGCGGCGCAGCTCAACGAACACCCGGCCCTTGCCGCCGCGATCGGGCGCGCCCTCGATGGCCTCGCGGGCGTTGCGCAGCAGGTTGGTGAGGATGCGGTGCAGCTGGTCGGGATCGGCGATCACCAGTTCGCGCGGGTCGATCACCGTCTCCAGGGCCACCCCCTTGGGCGACAGGCCGGAGTCCTCGGCCGCCATCTCCAGCGCCGCGCGCAGGGCCACGGTGCGCGATACCGGGGCCGGCTCCTTGGACTTGCCGTAGGCCATGACGTCGCTGGCCAGGGTGATGGCGCGGTCCAGAGCCCGCTCCAGGCGCGGCAGGGCCTGGGCCACCTTGGGATCGCCCAGAGCGGCCAGGCGGTCGGACGCCATCTGGGCGCTGGTCAGCATGTTGCGCAGGTCGTGATTGATCTTGGCCACCGCCTCGCCCAGGGCCGCCAGGCGGGCCTTGGCCTGGAGGGCGGTGCGCAGGTCGGTCTGCATGGCGTCGAGCTCGGCCTCGGCGCGGCCGATCTCGTCGCGGCGGCGCGAGACGACGACCCGGGCCTCGGGATCCTCGGGATCGGCGCGGAACCGCTCCATGGCCTTGGTGATGCGCTGCATCGGCCGCACCAGCAGGAAGTTCAGCGACAGGTAGATCAGGCCCCCGGCCAGGCCCGCGGCGAACAAGGTCACGCCCGCCAGGCGCCAGAAGTTGGCGATCAGATAGGCCTTCAGCGGGGCGTCGGGCAGCACGATCTCGACGAACTCGGCCTCCTGGCGGAAGCGCGGCTCGGCCATGACGCGCACCAGGCTGCCCGGCTTGCTCTTCAGGGTGAAGAACGGGGCGGCCAGCCACGAGCCGGAGTTCTGGCGGCGCAGGTCGACCAGATAGGGCTGCTCGATGCTGCGCGGCTCGGTGGGCAGGACGAGACGCCGGGCGCCGTCGACCTGCAAGGCCACGATGACGACGCCGGCCTGGTCGAGCAGGCGCTGGGAGACCTGGTCGGTGACCCGGCGCTCGGGATCGGCGTCGGCGATGGTCGAGGCCAGTTCGGCGGCCCGCACCCGGTCGAGCAGCCACTGCTTTTCGAGGTCCGCCAGGGCCGGCGGCAGGATGCAGGCGCCGGCCAGGAACACGAAGAGGGCGGTCAAGAGCAGCAGGCGCGCCGACAGGCCGCCGGGCCACGGAAGGCGTCTTCCGGGCGGCTTGTCGGGTGCGGCGGGCGGCGTGACCGGTTCGGCCATGTGTCTGGGTTACTTCACGTCGGGGGCCGGGGCAACGCGGCGCCTGCGCGCGGTCTTCCAGAGCGGCGGGATCAGCGCCAGCACGCCCAGGCCGACGATCGGCAGATAGATACGCGGCGAGGCCAGGGTGGACAGGGTCACCGGCTCTCCCGTGGCGAACAGATGGCCCAGGCCCGAACCGATCCCGGCATAGATGAACGAGCTCGGCGCCATGCCCAGCACCGAGGCCAGCAGATAGGTGCGAAAGGGGATGCGCATCAGGCCCGAGGCGACATTGACCAGCAGCAGCGGGAAGGCCGGGATCAGCCGCAGGGTCAGGAGGTAGGAGAAGGCGTCGGCCTTGAAGCCTTCCTCGATCCTGGTCAGCAGGGCGCCCGGCTTGCGGCGCAGGAAGTCGCCGAAGGCGGTGCGGCAGGCGGCGTAGACCACGGTCGAGCCGCCGGTCACGCCGGTCAGGGCCAGGGCGCCGCCCAGCGGGCCGAACAGAAAGCCGCTGCTCAGCGACAGGATCAGGGCCCCGGGCAACGAGACCGAGACGGTGGCCACATAGACCAGCACGAAGATCACGGCGCAGCGGGCCGGATGCTGGTGGGCGAAGGCCTGCAAGGCCTGGCCCTGGGCCTGGAGGGTTTCCAGGGAAAGCTTGCCGGCCAGGCCCGACCCCAGAGCCACGGCGAGCAGGATCGCCAGAACCGCGAGCGGTCCGAAGCGTCTCAGCCAGGCCAGGCTCTGGTCGGGATTCATGCGGTCCCGATCGCCTCGGAAACGCTGGCGAAACCCTCGGCGCGCAGGCGGGCGGCCAGGTCCTTCTTGATGCGGACGACCAGGCCCGGCCCGCCATAGACCAGGGCCGAATAGAGCTGCACCGCGCAGGCGCCGGCCTTGATCTTGGCCAGGGCGTCGGCCCCGCTGGCGATGCCGCCGGCCCCGATCAGCGCCAGGCGGCCCTTGGCGGCGGCGTGGAACTGGGCCAGCACCGCGGTCGAGGCGCCCAGCAGCGGCGCGCCGGACAGGCCGCCGCCCTCGCCCTTCTGCGCAGACTTGAGGCTGTCGGGGCGGGCGATGGTGGTGTTGGAGACGATGATCCCGTTCAGGCCCTGGGCCAGCACGGTCTCGACGATGGCCTCGACCTCGCTGTCCTCCAGGTCGGGCGCGACCTTCAGGAAGATCGGGTAGTCCGCGCCGCCCTTGGCCAGGCCCGCGCGGGCCTGCGCGATCCGGCCCAGCAGTTCCTCCAGCGCCGCTTTGGTCTGCAGGGCGCGCAGGCCCGGCGTGTTGGGCGAGGAGATGTTGACGGTGAAATAGTCCGACAGGCCCCACAGACGGGTCAGGCCCGTGACGTAGTCGCCGATGCGGTCGTCGGCGTCCTTGTTGGCCCCGATATTGGCGCCGAACACGCCCAGGCGGTCGGCGTGGGCGTGCTTGCGGGCCGCAAGACGCGCGGCGAAGGGCTCCAGCCCCTCGTTGTTGAAGCCCATGCGGTTGATCACCGCCTGGTCGTCGGTCAGGCGGAAGAGGCGCGGGCGCGGATTGCCGGCCTGGGCCAGGGGCGTGACCGTGCCGGCCTCCACGAAGCCGAAGCCGGCGGCCAGCATGGCGTCGGGAACCTCGGCGTTCTTGTCGAAGCCGGCGGCCAGGCCAACGCAGTTCGACAGCTGCAGGCCCGCGACGCTGGTGGCCAGGATCGGATCGTCGACGCCGCCGTCGCGCGGACCCAGGCCCCACTTCAGGCCGCGGATCGCCCAGCCGTGGGCGTCTTCGGGGTCCAGCGCGTGCAGGGCGCGGGAGGCGATGTCGTGCAGGCTCATGCGGAAAGGTCGCCCAGTTGCGGCACGCCGTCGGCGTCGAGGGGGATCGGCTTTTCCGAAACGGCTTCGGCCGGCGAGAGGCTGCGGAACAGGTGCGGGAAAAGCGCCCCGCCGCGCGAGGCCTCCCACTTCAGGTCCGTGCCCAGGGCGTCGGCGTCGAAACCGACCAGGAGCAGATCCTCCTGGTCGCGGAAATAGAGGGCGGCGGTTTCCTGGGCCTGGCCGGCGGCCGACAGGTGGATGAAGCCGTCGGCGTGGTCGATGGGGGCGCCGTCAAAGCGGCCGGCCGCCTTGGCCTCGTCCCAGAGGGCCTTGGGCAGGATCTTGTAGACCAGGGTCATTCGCCGCCGTGCCCGCCGTGTTCGGATGCGTAGAAGACGCGCGCCAGCCGCGGGGCGCCGGACGCGTCGATGTCGAAGACCGCCGCCGTGGCGGTGGGAAAGCGGCCGCGCAGCTTGGAAAGCTCGCCCGCGTCGGCCTCTGCCTGATTGCCCAGGGCCAGGCGCAGCGACAGGTCGTGCAGGCCCGGATTGTGGCCGACCACCATCACCGTGCCGGCGGGCGCGTCGGCCTCGCGCACGGCGGCCAGAACCTCCTGGGCCTCGGCGTGATAGAGGCTCTTGTCGATTTCAGCCTTCGCGCCGGGAAAGGCGCCGGCGGCGGCGTCCCAGGTCTCGCGGGTGCGGCGGGCGGCCGAGACCAGCACCAGGTCGGGCGACAGGCCCTCCGAAGCCAGAGCCGAAGCGATCAGCGCCACGTCCTGGCGGCCGCGCTCGGCCAGAGCGCGCTCGAAGTCTCCGCCCTGGGCGGCGTGCCGCTCGGCCTTGCCGTGGCGCATCAGGATCAGACGGTCCATGGCGCCCTCCATAGAGCCTGTCCGCTTCGGATGGAATCATCCGAAGCGGATAAACAGGCTCTACGACAAACTAGTGGAGCGCGGCAGGCGCCGAAACCGGCAACCACTTTCGGCTGCCGCGCTCCGCGAGCGGTTTCGAAGCGGGGCAAATGGCGAGAAACGCCGTCTCGACGATCTCCTCATACGGGGCCGGGAGCCTGGCGCAAAGCGCATGGTTGACACCTTCGCCGACAGGCGGTCCAAGGCGACATGGCCGATCTCGACCTGGACGTTTCCGCGCCGCTCGGCGGCGGTGTCTGGCGCTTCCCCGCCGACCGTCCGCTGGTGCTCGATTCAGGGGCGAAGATCGCCGGCCTGGAGATCGCCTACCAGACCTATGGCGCGCTGAACGAGGACGGCTCCAACGCCATCCTGATCTGCCACGCCCTGACCGGCGACCAGTACGTGGCCGGGGCCAATCCGACGACGGGCAAGCCCGGCTGGTGGACGCGGCTGGTGGGTCCCGGCAAGCCGATCGATCCGGCCCGGCACTTCGTCATCTGCTCCAACGTCATCGGCGGCTGCATGGGCTCGACCGGCCCCGCCTCGACCAATCCGGCGACGGGCGAGCCGTGGGGCCTGTCGTTCCCGATCCTGACCATCGCCGACATGGTGCGGGCCCAGGCCATGCTGATCGACGCCCTGGGGGTCGACACCCTGCTGGCGGTGGTCGGCGGCTCGATGGGCGGCATGCAGGTGCAGCAGTGGGCGGCCGACTATCCGCAAAAGCTGTTCAGCGCGGTGATCGTGGCCTCGGCCTCGCGGCATTCGGCCCAGAACATCGCCTTCCACGAGGTGGGCCGCCAGGCGATCATGGCCGATCCCGAATGGCGCGGCGGGGCCTATGCCAGCCAGGGCGCGCGGCCGGAAAAGGGCCTGGCCGTGGCGCGGATGGCCGCCCACATCACCTACCTCTCCGAGCCCGCCCTGCAGCGCAAGTTCGGGCGCGAGCTGCAGCGCGACGGCCTGTCCTGGGGCTTCGACGCCGACTTCCAGGTCGAGAGCTATCTGCGCCACCAGGGCGCCAGTTTCGTCGACCGCTTCGACGCCAACTCCTATCTCTACATCACCCGGGCCATGGACTATTTCGACCTGGCCGCGCCGCACGGCGGGGTGCTGGCCAACGCCTTCAAGGCCGCGCGCGACGTGCGGTTCTGCGTGCTCAGCTTCACCAGCGACTGGCTCTATCCGACCTCGGAGAGCCGCCACATCGTCCGCGCCCTGACCGCCGCCGGCTGCCGCGCGGCCTTCGCCGAGATCGACAGCGACAAGGGCCACGACGCCTTCCTGCTGGACGAGCCGGTGATGGACGCGGCCCTGACCGGGTTCATGGCGTCGGTGGAGCGGGAACGGGGGATCGGGCGATGAAATTGATCTGCGGCGGACATCTCCTCCCCCGCATGGCGGGGGAGGGGAACCACGAAGTGGTGGAGGGGGCGAGACTGGGCTCTGTGCCGGCGGTCGCCCCCTCCGTCACGTCGCCGATGGCGCCGCGCCACCTCCCCCGTTTCACGGGGGAGGAGAAATGATCCGCGAGGACTTCCGGGAAATCCTGCGCCTCGTCCGCCCCGGCGCGCGGGTGCTCGACGTCGGTTGCGGCGAGGGGGCGCTGCTGGAGCTGCTGACCCGGGAGAAGGAGGTCGACGGCCGGGGGCTGGAGATCAGCGCCCATGGCGTGGCCGCCTGCATGGCGCGGGGGCTGTCGGTGGTGCAGGGCGACGCCGACCAGGATCTCGACCACTTCCCCGACAAGACCTTCGACTACGCGGTGCTGTCCCAGACCCTGCAGGCCACGCGCAATCCGCGCCACGTGCTGGACGAGCTCTTGCGCATCGCCGACCGGGCCATCGTGTCGTTCCCCAATTTCGGCCACTGGAGCGTGCGCTGGTCGCTGCTCAGCCGGGGACGGATGCCCGAGACCAAGGCCCTGCCGACGCCCTGGTGGGCGACGCCGAACATCCACCTGTGCACCCTGGCCGACTTCATGGCCCTGACGGAGGATCTCGGCGTACGCGTGGATTCCAGCGCCGCCTTCGCCGGAAACGGCCCCGCGCGGCCCATCGATCCGACCAAGGCCCTGGAGAACTGGCGCTCGGAGAGCTGTCTTTTCCTGCTCAGCCGGGGGGCGCCCGCGCAGCGTGTGGAACCTAGCGCCGTTTCAGGCGATCTTCTGATCCCATGAAGCTGCGGCTGATGACCTACAACGTCCACCGTTGCGTGGGCGGCGACCGCAGGCTCGACGTGGAACGCGTGGCCGAGGTGATCTCGGCGCACGAGCCCGACGTCGTGGCCCTGCAGGAACTCGACGTCGGCCGGCTGCGCACCGGCAACGTCGATCAGGCCCACCGCTTGGCCGAACTCCTGAAGATGGGCTTCCACTTCCATCCGGCCATGACGGTGGAGGAGGAGCTCTATGGCGACGCCATCCTCACCCACCTGCCCGAAAAGCTGATCAAGTCCGGCCCGCTGCCGTTCTATCGCGCCGTGCCCGGGCTGGAGCCGCGCGGGGCGCTGTGGGTGGAGGTGATGATCGGCGGCAAGCCGGTGCAGATCATCAACACCCACCTTGGCCTGATCCCCCAGGAGCAGAAGCGCCAGGCCGCCGCCCTGGTCGGCGAGGCCTGGATGGCGTCCGATCGCTGGACCGCGCCGGGCGTGCTGCTGGGCGACTTCAACGCCACCCCCTATTCGGCCACCTACCGCCTGCTGAAGGCCGCCGCCCGCGACGCCCAGACCCTGGCCTCAGGCTGGGGCAAGGCCCCGACCGCGACCTTCCCCTCGAACTTCCCGTTCATGCGCATCGACCACGTGTTCCTGACCAAGGGCCTGCGCACGGTGAACGTCTTCTCGCCCTACGACGCCCTGGCGCGGGTGGCGTCGGATCACCTGCCGCTGGTGGTGGATCTGGAGATCGAGGACTGACCGGAAGGCTGGAAGCTCCGCCAGGACCTCGAGGCGGGAGTTTCCGCTCCCGCTATCGACCGCCCCCCAGGTCATACAGGCGCGGATCGCCGGCCCTGTAGACGTCTCCGTAGAAGGTGGCGCTTGCCTGCCCGGGCAGGAGGATCGGCCTGACGCATAGCCCCGTGACGATGGAACGGATCGCCTCGACGAAGGTCTCTCCGGCGAACCAGGGGGTCTCCATTATGTCGCAGGCTCCGAAACAGCGTCCGGACGCTCCGATATGGAGGACGGCGTAATCCTCATGGGTACGCCCGATGGCGATGAGACGCTCGCCTGACAGCCTCTGGATTTCCTGTATCTCGGCCGGCGTATGAACTTCGCCGGTGAAGACGACGTCTCCCGCCGCGCACTCGACCCCCGTCTTGTTCTTACCGACCTGGAGGCCGGAAAAGGCCTCGAGAATCGACCTGGCGGGATGATCCGCCGGCAGTCCGGGCGCTGTCTTGGCGCGTCGATCGGGTTTCCATCCGGCGTCAACGAAAAGCGCCATCAGGTCGGGTGGGAGATCGTGCATCGGCCTTGGCGTGATGGCGGGCGTACAGGGCGATTCTAGACGCAGAATCTACAGCTGCAAATGCTCCGGCGGTTCCGGCGGCGGGGCCGTCAGCCGCGCCAGGTCGTGCCGCAGCCGCTTGCGGCGGCCCCACGGGCGCCAGGCGTCGTCGGGGGCGATGGCGTCGCCCAGGCTCCAGTCGGCGACGAACTTCTTGAGGCCCTTCAGCGGCACGACGCCTACCGGCTCCAGCCGGCGCGGGCCGGTCTTGCCGTCCAGGGCCTCGATGGCGGGGCCAAGGCCGCCATATTCCAGGAAGGCTTCCAGCAGCACCTCGGTCTCGACCCCTAGGAAGTGGCCGACCAACCGCCCGAGGAAGGCGGCGATGGCCAGGCGCTCGTCCTCGTCGCGGGCCTCGAAGCCGATGTCGCACTCGGTGTCGAGCCCGATCGAGCGGTTGTTGAGATTGGCCGAGCCCAGGCGCAGCACCCGGTCGTCGGCCACCGCCACCTTCGAGTGGACGATGATCGGCGCGCCCTTGGGCGTGCGGGCGCTGAAGGCGTAGAAGCGGCCGTGGACGTCGACCTCGCGCAGGCGATTGATCGCCGCGGTGCGGGCGCTGTCCATGGTGACCTGGTCGAAATAGCTCGGGCTGCGGGCCGGGCCGATGGTCACCACCTCCGGGCCGTCGGGCTCGGCCAGGCGCTCGGCCAGGGCTTCGACCACGATCGGCGAGGTCAGGTACTGGTTTTCCACATAGATCAGCCATTGGGCCGTGCGGATGGTCTGCAGGTGCAGCTGCAGGCACTCGGTGATCTCGGGGTCGTGTCGCCAGGCCGGCTGGGTGCGGGCGATGGCCACGGGCACGCGGCGCAGCAGCGGCGTCAGGCCTTGGGGCCAGGGCGTGATCGCCGGACGCTGCGGCGGATCGACCGTTTCACCCGTCGCCTTGCGCCAGCGTTCGGCGAAGAGCTCGCCCAGGGCCTCGGCCGTGCGGCCGTCGACCAGGGCGGCGACCTCGTGGCGGGCCGGATAGTGATGCCCCGTGGGCAGGCGCCGGCGCGGGTCGTTGTCGAGATGGGCGGTGGTGTCCCAGCGGTCGACCCCGATGTCGCCGCCGCTGAGCAGGGCCGTGACCCCGTCGACCACCACCACCTTCTGGTGATGGCAGGCGCTGGCCGGCAGGGTGTTGTCCAGCCGGTACTTGACCTTGGAGCCGGCGAAGAAGGCCGCGCCGCGCTGCGGGCCGAACAGCTGCGAGGCGGCGATCGGGAACGGCATGTCCCAGGCCAGCACCCGCACGTCCAGCGCCGGGTTCAGCGCCGCCTGTCGGCGCAGCAGAAGGCCGATGCGGTCGGCGTGCTCGGGATCGCGGCTCTTCTTGACCCGGTCGGGATCGAGCCGGGTGAGCGGATCGAACACCCAGGCCAGGATCCAGATCGAGTGCTTGGCCGACAGCAGCAGGGCCTTCAGCGCGTCGAAGGCCTCGTCGTTGTCGATGAACAGCGCAAGCCGGTCGGCGGTCTCGACCCGCCAACAGGTCGAGCCCGGACAGAAGACGGATTCGGATTCTGCCATGACGCCCCTACGCCGCTACTCCGCTCGAAAACGTGCGGCGGCGAATATGGCTCCGCTTGCCGGAAAGATCAGCCGGCGATGGCGGCGGCGTCGCGCTCGCCGGTGCGGATGCGCAGGGCCTGCTCCAGGTCCATGACGAAGACCTTGCCGTCGCCGATCTTGCCGGTGTTGGCGGTGCGCTGCAGGGCCTCGATCACCGCGTCGGCCACGTCGGTGGGCACGGCGATCTCGAGCTTGACCTTCGGCAGCAGCTTCACCTCGTACTCGGCGCCGCGATAGACCTCGGTCTTGCCCTTCTGGCGGCCGTAGCCGCGCACTTCGGTCACCGTCAGGCCCGAAGCGCCGGCTTCTGTGACCGCTTCGAGCACGGCGTCCAGGCGGCTGGGCTTGATCACGGCGACGATCATCTTCATGGCGCGGCATCCCCTTCATACGCGGCCGGTTACGGCTGTGTCGGCGACTCCAGGCTAGGCCCTGCCGCCACAGCTTCCAATAGTATTCCGGTCCTTACGGTTCCCGGCGCCTTTCGAACAGGCGCCGCGCCCGCCGGAACGGGCGGCATGACCGGCGCGAACACCCGCGCCCGGGCCCGCGTGCCGCGCGGCTTGACCGCGAAGGTCTGCTTGACCGCCTCCATCAGGATCAGGCCGGCGAAGCGCGGCCACAGGCGCGCGCCCACCTGCTCGAAGCCCTCGGCCCAGCCGGCGGTGAAGGCCATCGGCGGCGCGTAGAGGGCGCGCGTCCAGCCGGCGGGCTCCAGGTCGGCCTCGCGCAGCAGGCTTTCCAGCTGGCTGCGGCTGAACGGGCGGCCGTGCCCGAAAGGCGTGCTCTCGGCCCCGGCCCAGACCCCGTCGCGCGAGGCCACGGCGACGATCAGCCGGCCGGACGGGGCCATGACCCGCCAGATCTCGCGCAGCACGGCGGCCGGGTCGTCGGCCTCCTCCAGGGCGTGGACGGCCAGGATCCGGTCGAACATGGCGTTGGGAAAGGGCAGGGCGGTCTCTTCGACCAGGGCGGCCTGGTTGCGCTCGCCGCCGGGCCAGACCTCCACGCCTTGGGTGGCGGGCATGGCGGCCACCACGCGGCGGGCCCTGGCGCGGGCCTCGTCGAGGAACGGCGTGGCGTAGCCCAGGCCCAGCACGTCCAGCCCGTTGGCGTCGCCCCAGGCCTCGGCCACCTTGCGGCCAAGCATCTCCCGCGCCACCCGGCCGAGCGGGGCGGCGTAGAAGGCCCTGAGGTCGAGCACGTCGCGGCGCATTGAATCTCCGTGGCCCAGGCGTCACTTATTTAGGCGGGCGAATCCTCCACGTCACGCCCGCCGACCCCCGTCCGTGACCGAGGCCGTTCGCATGTCGCTCGAAATCCACCAGTTTCCCTGCCTGTCCGACAATTACGGCTTTCTCGTGCGCGATGTCGCGACCGGCAAGACCGCCTGCATCGACACCCCGGACGCCGACGCCATCCTCGCGCAGCTGGAAAAGCTGGGCTGGGGCCTGGATATGATCCTCAACACCCACTGGCACCCCGACCACGCCGGCGGCAACGAGAAGGTCAAGGCCGCCACCGGCGCGACCATCGCCGGCCCGCAGGAGGTGACCCGCATCGCCCCGCTCGACCGTGCGGTGGCCGGCGGCGACGTGGTCGAGCTGGGCGAGACGAAGTTCGCGGTCATCGACAGCGGCGGCCACACCCTGGGCCACGTGGCCTATCACGACGCTGGCGACCACATCGCCTTCGTCGGCGACACCCTGTTCGCCCTGGGCTGCGGGCGGATGTTCGAGGGTGATCCCGAGCAGATGTGGGCCTCGTTGTCGCGGCTGGCCGACCTGCCCGACGACACCGCCGTCTACTGCGCCCACGAATACACCGCCTCCAACGCCCGCTTTGCTTTGTCGGTCGACGCCGACCCTGCCCTGAAGGCGCGCGCCGACCAGGTGTTCGCCGCCCGCGAGCGCGGCGAGGCCACCGTGCCCACCAGCATCGGCCTGGAGAAGGCCACCAATCCGTTTCTGCGCGCGCCGCTGCTGCGGCCGGACCTGCCGCCGGCCCAGGCCTTCGCCGAGATCCGCGCGGCCAAGGACAGTTTCAAGGGATGAGTTCGATGAGCGTTGTGGGGATTTCCGGCGACCTGGGCGCCGGCGAGATCGTGCGTCTGCTGGGCATGCAGCCCCACCCCGAGGGCGGCTGGTACGTGCGGGTGTTCGAGGACGCCCCCAACGCCGAGGGCCGCCCGGCCTCGACGGCGATCTACTACCTGCTGGAAGCCGAGCAGATGTCGGCCTGGCACCGCATCGACGCGGTCGAGGTCTGGCACTGGTACGCCGGCGCCCCGATCTCGCTCACCCTGTCGCCCCCCGACGGCGTCGGCATGACGCCCCATACGCTGGGCCCTGATCTGCGGGCCGGCTGCCGGCCGCAGGTGGTGGTGCCGGTCGGCTGGTGGCAGACGGCGGTGTCGCTGGGGGCCTGGACCCTGGTCGGCTGCACCGTGGCGCCGGGGTTCAGGTTCGAGGGGTTCGAGCTGGCGCCGGACGGGTGGCGGCCGCGGGCTTCTTAGGAAGACCCCCTCAGTCGGCTTCGCCGACAGCTCCCCCAGAGGGGGAGCATCTTCTTGGCGAGGCGTCGGATCAGATCCTCCCCCTCTGGGGGAGGTGGCCCGGAGGGCCGGAGGGGGGACGTTTTCAGCCGCCGCGGACTTCACTCCTCCCCCGAGAAACGGGGGAGGTGGCGCGGCGCTATCAGCGCCGTGACGGAGGGGGCGACGGCCGGCACGGCGCCCAGTCTCGCCCCCTCCACCGCTTCGCGGTCCCCCTCCCCCGCAAGCGGGGGAGGAGAAGATTTATCGGGCTCGCCACTCTTCCTTCGTCTGCCCCCAAACCTCGTTCGGAACCTCCGAATACGGCGCCGGCAGCGGCTTGGGCCCCCGGTTCGTCGACCCCAACCGGATCGCCACCTGCTGCGACGCCACGTTCTCCGGGTGGATGCAGTGGATCACCTCGTCCCAGCCCAGGTGGTCGAAAGCCCAGTCGATGGCGGTCGTGGCGGCCTCCACCGCATAGCCCTTGCCCCAGGCGCGGCGGATCAGGCTCCAGCCGACCTCCGTGCCTGGCCAACCCTCGGGCCGCCAGGGGCCGATGCGGCCGACCCACTCGCCGGTCGTCTTCTCCAGCAGCGAGAACATGCCGAAACCGTTCATCGCCCACGAGCCGGCCATGCTCGCCATGCCACGCCAGGCGGTGTCGCGGTTCTGGTAGCCGCCGATATATTGGGCGGCCTCGGCGTCGCCCATCAATTCGGCCCAGCCGTCGAGGTCCTCGGCGGCGGTGGGGCGCAGGATCAGGCGGGCGGTCTCCAGCGTGGGACCGGGCGCTGTGGCCATCGAACTTCCTCCCTCTTTTTCTTCTCTAGATCACGCAGGCTTCCAGGCCGTCGCGGCGCACCGTGCCCGAGGCCGCGCCGATCCGGCGCGAGCGCTTCTGGACGTAGCGGCCGGGCTTGACGGCCTTCCACTTCAGCGGGCTGGGCAGGATCGCCGCCAGCCGCGCCGACTGGGCGGGCGTCAGATTGGCGGCGCTGGTCTTGAAGTAGCGCTGGGCGGCGGCCTCGGCGCCGTAGATGCCGGGGCCGAACTCGATGG
Source organism: Caulobacter sp. SRI_008 (assembly GCF_057586355.1). Classification (NCBI taxonomy): domain Bacteria; kingdom Pseudomonadati; phylum Pseudomonadota; class Alphaproteobacteria; order Caulobacterales; family Caulobacteraceae; genus Caulobacter; species Caulobacter sp. SRI_008. Next base: position 131,865 of record NZ_JBYCZS010000011.1, on the reverse strand, counting down.
AGTTCAGATAAACCTCCATGATCCGCTGCTTGCCCCAGCCCAGCTCGATCAGCACCGTGAACCAGGCCTCCAGCCCCTTGCGCAGGTAGGAGCGGTCCGGCCACAGGAAGACGTTCTTGGCGGTCTGCTGGCTGATGGTCGAGCCGCCGCGCACCTTCTTGCCCTTCTCGTTGTTCTCGTAGGCCTTCTGCAGGGCCTCGACGTCGAAGCCGTGGTGCTCGCAGAAGCGGGCGTCCTCGGCGGCGATCAGGGCGCGCGGCAGGCTGGGCGAGACCTTGGACAGCGGCCGCCAGCGGTGGTCCCAGCCCCTGCCCTCGACCGCGCGGATGACCATCAGCGGCGTCGCCGGCACCGGCACGAAGCGATAGACCAGCACCGCCAGGATCGGGCCGACGACCAGCACGATGAACAGCGCCAGGAAGATGTTGCGCAGCAGAACCTTCAAACTCGACGCCCCTTGCCTTGACCTTGCGGCCGGATGCTAGCCAACGATCGAGACGCTCGATAGGGCGCGTTGGTTAGGGAGGCCTTGATGCCTGATGGCATGAGCGTGTCGGAAGCGGTCGCCGCGCGGTTTTCGGCGCGGGCGTTCAAGGCCGATCCGGTGCCGGGCGAGACCGTGCGGGCCATCCTCGAGGCCGCCGCCCGCGCGCCCTCGGGCGGAAATCTCCAGCCGTGGAAGGTCCACGCCGTCGCCGGCGAGGCGCTGGCCGACTTCAAGGCCCAGGTCGCCGCGCGGCTGGGCTCGCCCGACGAGGCGCAATACGCCGTCTATCCGGCCAATCTCTGGGAGCCCTTCCGCAGCCGCCGCTTCCAGGTCGGCGAGGACCTCTACGGCGCGCTGGAGATCCCCCGCGAGAACAAGATGGGCCGCCTGATGCAGTTCGCCCGCAACGCCGAGTTCTTCGGCGCGCCGGTGGGCCTGTTCTTCTCCATCGACCGCCAGCTTGGCCCTCCGCAATGGTCGGACCTGGGCATGTACATGCAGACGGTGATGCTGCTGGCCACCGAGCGGGGCCTGGCCACATGCGCCCAGGAGTTCTGGTCGGCCTACGGCAAGCTGTCGGCGGAGTTCCTGGGGCTGCCGGATGACCACATGGTGTTCTCGGGCATGGCGCTGGGCGTGGCCGACGAGGACGCGGCCGTGAACCAGTGGCGTTCGCGGCGGGAGCCGTTCGAGGTCTGGGGGGAACTGCGGGGGTTCTGAACAGTGCTTTCATAACTCCCGTCATTCCCGCCCTTGTGGCGGGAAACCCTTTGCCAGCCGCAAGGGCAGTCGTGGCGGCGTGCTCAGCACGCCGCTTGCGCCTCACGTGTCAGCGGAACCAGGGGTTCCCGCCACAAGGGCGGGAATGACGGGAGGATAGAGAGGCGCCTTTCTCTCCATAACGAAAAAGCCCCGGCCGTTGCCGGCCGGGGCTCTTTGTCAGTTCTGAACGCTCAGGCTCAGGCAGGTTGCTGGACGCCGGCTTCGGTCAGCCATTCCAGGATCTTGGCCTTGGGCATGGCGCCGACCTTCATCGAGGTCATCTGGCCGCCGCGGAACAGCATCATGGTCGGGATGCCGCGGACGCCGTAGCGCGACGGGGTGGTCGGGCTGTCCTCGATGTTGATCTTTGCGACGACCACGTGGTCGGCGAGCTCTTCGGAGATCTGCTCCAGGGCCGGGGCGATCTGCTTGCACGGGCCGCACCATTCGGCCCAGAAGTCGACGAGCACGGGGCCCTCGGCTTGCAGGACATCTTGTTCGAAGGTGGCGTCGGTCACCGTCACGGTGCTCATGAGTCAGGCTCCTTGCAAGCGTCGCGGGTCGGGGGCGGCCGCGATGCGGAATTGAGAACAGTGGCGGTTCCAGCCGCCTCTTGTCCGAAGATGTAGGCGTGGGAAAGCCGCCCGGCAATAACTCAGAAGAGGCGCGAAAGCGCCGCCGCCCGCACGTTTTCTGGAACGGCCATCAGTTTGGGACCATCCGTCCACACGATGGCGGCGTCGATCTCGCGCCCGGGGAAGATCTCGGCCAGCACCGCCGCATAGACGGCCATCTGGGCCAGATAGGCCGGGTCGGCGTCCTCGATGCGGTCGGGCGAGGGGCGGTTGGTCTTGTAGTCGACCACCAGCACGCGGTCGGGCGAGACCACCAGCCGGTCGACCCGGCCCGAGATCGCCATGCCCTGCGGCAGCCTGGAAGCGGCTCCAGCCAGGGCGGCCTCGGCGCGCGAGCCGGGGCCGAACACGGCGGCGAAGCGGTCGTCCTCCAGCACCCCGAAGGCGGCGGCGGTCATCTCGGCCCTTTGCGGATCGGTCAGGTCGCGCTCGGCCGCCAGCAGCCGCGCGGCGGCGCTGCGGCGCTCGGCGGGCGCGATGTCGGGCAGGAGCTGCAAGAGCCGGTGGATCACCTCGCCCCGGCGATAGCGGCCCAGGCCCTCGATCCTGGCCAGCGGCGAAGGGGCGGAGCCGACCGCCTCCTCCTCGGCCTCCAGCGCCGAGGGCGCGGCCCAGCGGGCGCCGGCCGACACCGGCTCGGCCGCCTTGCGCGCCCAGGCGGGCAGGGCGTGCGGGACGGCGTCGACCACTTGCGCCGCCGGCGGGGCGGGCAGGGGATCGGGGCCGTAGCGCAGGACCCCGGTCTCCGAGCCACTCTCCGTGTCGATCGTCCGGGTGTCGCCCTCGATCAGCGGATGGGCGAAGGCGGCGCGGGCGGCGGCGTACCAGCCGCCGACGTTCTCGTCCTTGGTGCGCGCGTCGATGCGGCCGCAGAGGATCAGGCGATCCCGCGCCCGGGTCAGGCCCACATAGAGCAGGCGATAGGCCTCCTGCTGGGCCTTGTCCTCGCGCAGTTTCCGGGCGCTCGCCGAGGCCTCGCAGTCGTACTTGCCCGAGGCGCACCAGACATAACCCTTATCCGCGGTGGCCAGCAGCGGCGAGCCGCGCGCCCCGCCCTTCATCGTCGTCTCGGGCAGGAAGACGATCGGCGCCTCCAGCCCCTTGGCGCCGTGGGCGGTCATGACCCGCACCTGCCGGCGCACGCCCTCCATCTCGCGCTTGACCACGATGTCCAGCGCGGCGAACTCGGCGACCAGGGTCTCCAGATCGCGTACGCCGCGCGCTTCGGCGTTGGTGATCTGGGCCAGGAATTCGTCCAGGGCGTCGGCGGCCTCTTCGCCCAGACGGGTGAGGGCGCGGGCGCGGTTGCTGGTTCCGTTGACGTCGAGCTTGCCCAGGAACAGGGCGTAGAATTCGTAGGGCTGGCGGCGGCGACGGGCGGTCAGGGCCCAGTCCAGCAGCGCGTGGGCCTCGCGCCATAGCGGCCGCTCGTCGGCCCGGGCGGCCAGCACGGTCCACAGCGTCCCACGCCGTCCCTTGGCCAGGGCGTAGAGATCATCGTCCGCCAGGCCGCAGAACGGGCTCTTCAGCAGCGCCGCCAGCGTCAGGTCGTCGTCCGGGAACAGGCAGAAGCGGCCCAGGGCCAGCAGGTCGTCGAAGACGATGTGGGCCGACAGCGATAGGCGGTCCGCGCCGGCCACCGGCACGCCGCGCCGCTTCAGGGCCCGCAGCACTTCCTCGAACAGCGCCTTGCGCCGCCGCACCAGCACCAGCACGTCGCCGTAGTGGGCCGGGCGCCAGGTTCGGCTGTCCTTGTCGAACACCGCATCGCCGCGCTCGACCAGGGCCTTGATCTCGGCGGCGATCTTTTCGGCCAGGCGGCGGTTGGCGCCCTGCTCGGTCTCGACGTCGAGCGGCGCGTCCCAGGCCTCGCGCTCGGCGGCGACCGGCTCGCGTTCCAGCGGCCACAGGTCCACGCACCCCGGATGGTCGCGGCGGAAGGCCTCGTGGCCGGGAATGTCCTCGCCGGTCGGGGCCAGGCCCAGCCGCGCGTCCGGCGCCTCGAACAGGGCGTCGACGAAGCTCAGCACCTGCTGGGTCGAGCGATAGGACATCGACAGCGGCACGGCCTTGCCGGTGCGGCCGACGGCCTCGATGCGGGCGATGTAGCCCTGCGTCTCGATCAGCAGCCGCTCGGGCTGGGCGCCTTGGAAGGAATAGATCGACTGCTTCTCGTCGCCGACGATGAACAGGGTGCGGCCGTCGGCGGCCTTGCCGTCGCGGCCCGGCGCCCCGGCCCCGGCGAAGAAGTCCTCGGTCAGGGCCGACAGGATCTCCCACTGCTCTGGCGCGGTGTCCTGGGCTTCGTCGAGCAGGATGTGCGACACGCCGCCGTCCAGCTTGTAGAGCACCCAGGCCGCGTCGACCTTGCGGGTCAGCAGGTCGCGGGTCTTCTCGATCAGGTCGGAGAAGTCGAGCGCCCCGTGGGCCTGCTTTTCCTCGATGAACTTGGCCAGGTAGAGCGCCGCCAGCCGCAGGGCCGCGACGCTGTCCTCGGCCACCTTGGCGGCGCGGAGGTATTCGCGGGCCTCCTCCAGGCGCTCCTGCTCGGCCAGCAGCCGGTCGCGCAGGTCTTCCCGGCTCTTCAGGCCCGAGGTCTTGGCCGGCCAGGTCGCGGGCGTGCCGACGCCCTTCTCGGTGAAGAGGGCCGCCAGGGCGTCTTCCAGCGTCGCGTCGGGATCGACGGCGACGGCCCGCATCTGATCGCCGCACTTGATGTCGGTCTTGCCGCCGCCGGCCAGCACGTCGGCGATCGAGCGCCACAGCACCCGGTCGAGCTCGGCCATGGCCTCGGCCGCCACCTCGTCGGCGGTGGTCGGCTCGGGAAAGCCGCAGACCGTCCAGAGGTCGGCGATGACGCCCTCCAGGCCGCCGCAGCGGTCGAGATAGGCGGCGATGCCGGAGCGCTGGTGCTCGAAGGTGGCGAACATCGCCTCGAACGAGGCGAAGTCCAGCGCCACCGAGAAGCGGGCATAGGCGTCGGCGAACACGTCGTCGCTGTGGGTGACGTGGTCGGCCAGCTTGTGCAGCGCCGCCTGGGCCACGGCCGACGAGGCGCCGTCGTCCATCACCTGGAAGCCGGGCGAGACCCCGGCCTCGATCGGGAAGCGCCGCAGCAGCTTCTCGCAGAAGGCGTGGATGGTCTGGATCTTCAGGCCGCCGGGGGTCTCGAGGGCTTTCGCGAACAGGCTGCGGGCCTTGGACAAGGCGGCCGCGTCGAATTCGTTGGCCGGGCGGTCCACGAGGTCGGCGATCTCGGCGCGCAGCGCGTCGTCGGGCGTGATGCACCACTTGCCCAGCCGGTCGAACAGCCGGTGCTGCATCTCGGCGGCGGCGGCCTTGGTGTAGGTCACGCACAGGATCGCCGCCGGCTCGGCGCCGCCCAGCAGCAGGCGCGCGACCCGGTCGATCAGGGTCTTGGTCTTGCCCGAGCCGGCGTTGGCCGTGACGAAGGCGGAGATCGCCGGGTCGGCGGCGATGCGCTGGGGGTCGAGGATGCTCACGAGGAACCTCCCCCTCTGGGGGAGGCGATCGCGAAGCGATCGGTGGGGGGAGTCTTTGCGACACGGGCCAACACGGCGGCGGCTGAAAACGGCCCCCCACCGGCCTTCGGCCGCCTCCCCCAGAGGGGGAGGTTTCTTGAGAATGCGGTCGCCCTCATTCCCCGTCCCCCTCGTCGCCGCTGGTGGACCACTCGAACACCCGCGCCAGGTGACCGTAGTCCCCCGCATGGTCGTGCACGAACTGCGGCGCCGTGCGCGAGAGATACGGCCTCGTCGGCTCGTCGTACTTGCGGATCAGCTCGACCAGGCCGTCGAAGGCCTTGCGGGCGGCGTCCTCGCTCTCGCCGCCGGCCCTGGCGCGGGTCTGCTCCTCGCCGGCCGGACGGCGGCCGGTGACGCGGACATAGGTCAGGTCCCCCGGGGCGCGGGCGCCGAGTTCGGGAAAGCCGCCGTTCTGCAGGATCGCCGCCGTCAGGGTCAGCTGCGGCGAGAAGCCGGTGTCGACCTGCTTCTGGCTGGGGGCGGCGCCGGTCTTGTAGTCGAGGATGTGGGCGGAAAGGCCGTCGCGGGTCGGCTCCAGACGGTCGGTCTTGGCCGTAAGGGTGAAGGGGCGGCCGTCGACTTGGAAGGTGATCTCGCCGGCGGCCTCGACCACGATCTTTTCCGCGCCCGCGCGGCGACGGGCTTCCAGGTCCATGACCCAGAGGGCGGCCTCGCGGGCCAGGGCGCGTTCGCGGGCCAGGGCCGAGGGCGGCATGCCGGCGGCGACCAGTTCGGCGATGTAGAGGCCCTCGAAGATCTCGGCGCCGTTGGGCGGAAGCTCTTGCGGATACGTCTCGGCGAACACCTCGAAGGCGGCGTGGATGGCGGTGCCGCGCGCGCGCGCCTCCACCGGCTCGTCAGGACGGTCGAGGGGATAGAGCTTTAGGATATCGCGCGCCCACACCGCGTAGGGATCGCGCGTCAGGGCCTCGACGCGGGTGACGGCCATCTTGCGCGGGCGGTCGGCGACCGGCGGGCAGGGGGCCGGGCGCCGGACCGGGGCGTAGGGACCGGGAGCGTCGAGCGCCCGGGCCCAGTCCAGCACGTCGGGACGCTCGGTCAGGGTCAGGTTGGCGCCGCGCGCCAGGGTCTTCATCCGCCACAGCCAGCGGCTCTCGACGGCCGGGGCGCCGCCGCGGCGCTGGCTGTGCACCAGGATGACGTCGGGGGCGCTGGCGGCCTGAGCGAAGTCGTGGGCGGTGAGGCCGATCTTGCGCTCGGGCGGCGGCAGGCCAAGCTTCTCGCGCATCGGCCGCGACAGGAACGGGTCGATCGGCGCGGCCAGCGGCCAGACGCCTTCCTCCAGCCCGGCCAGGATCAGCCGGTCGGCGCGGACGAGACGGGCCTCGATGGCGCCCAGCATGCGCAACTGAGGGTGCGTGGCGCCGCCGACCCGCAGGGTCTCTTCGTCCACCAGCCGGCCCAGCAGGTCGAGGAAGCCCAGCGGATTGGTCGGCGGCAGGGCCTGGCCGTCGTCGATCAGGGCCGAGATCAGCGCCGCCAGGGCCTCGCCGCCGGAGCCGGCCCACAGCGCCTGGGGCTCGGCCAGGCTCTCCAGCGCCTTGGCTAGCTCTTCGGCGGCAAGGTGCGGCGGGGCGACAGGGCCGGCGGCGTAGGGCGCGCAGGCGATCTCGACGGCGGCGTGGATGCGGCGGGCCAGGTCCACGGCCTCGGGATAGGCGGCGATGCGGCGCTCCAGCGCCGCCGCGTCGGCCGGGGCCGACCCGCGCAGGCCCCGCAGCTCCAGCGTCCGGGCGGCGTCGTCGGCCTTGAGCAGCGGGTGCTTGGCCACGGCTAGCAGGCCGACGGGATCCAGCGGCGCCAGGACGAGCCCCGCCAGCTTGCGGGCCAGGACGGCGGGGGGCGAGGCGGCCAGGGGCGCGCCGGCCGAGCTGTCGGGCACGACGCCCCAGCGGGCGAGATAGAGCCCCGCTCGGCGGGCCAGCTGCTGGTCGGGGGTCACGAGCGCGGCGGTCTTGCCCGGCGTCTCCAGCGCCTCGCGCAGCAGCAGGGCGCAGGCCAGGGCGGCTTCTTCCTCGCCGGACGCATTGACCAGGGAGAGGCCCGACAGGCCCTCGGCGATCGGGTCGAGCGTGGCGGACTCCGCCCGCAGCTTGGCGATCTGGGCCAGCCAGTCGGCGGTGGCCTCGGCCGGGCGCAGGGCCTCGTTGACCAGGCGGCGACGCCACCGGCCCCGGCTGTCGGCCTCGGCGCGCCAGCGGCGGACCGCGCCGCGATCCACCTCGGCCCGGTGCAGGAGCCGGCGCATGGCCCCCTGCGGGTGCTGCTCGCCGACCTTGTCCCAGGCGTCGTCGGCGAGATCTTCGTCCAGGCCCGGCAGCACGACGCAGCCCTGCGGGGCGCGGGAGACGGCGATCAGCAGGTCGGCGGTGGCCGGAGCGGTGCCGGTCGAACCGGCGGCGACGAGCACGCCGGGCGGCGGATTGGCCATCCACTGCTCGGCCAGGGCGCGCAGCAGCCGCACGCGGCGCTCGCTGACGTCCATCATCTGGAGGTCTTCGAGACGGGCGGTCCAGCCCTCGACCATGGCCCGGATGAACCGCGCCGAGACCTGCCAGTGGGCGGCCAGATCCCCGTCGGCCAAGCCGTCGAGGCGCTCGATGATCGGGACCTCCTCGATCTGGCAGCTGTCGAGCAGGTCGGACACGGCCTTGGCCATCTCCAGGGCCTGGCCGGCGCTGGGCGGACTGTCGAGCAGGCTGGCGTTGTCGTGCACCAGCCGCGCCAGCTCGAACCGCCGACGACGGCTGGAGACGGCGGGCGGCAGGTCCAGCGCCAGGTCGCCGGGCTCGAACGGCGGCTCGCCCTCGTCGAGGTCGCCCAGGGGGCGGATCTGCGGCAGCAGCACGGCCCGGCCGCCGCCGGCCGCCACGAAGGCGTCGGCCAGGGCGCGGGCGCCGCGCCGGGTCGGGGTCAGCAGGGTGGCGTGCGACAGGGCGTCGGGACCCAAGTGGGCCAGGCGCTCGAGGAGGCCGGCGGCCACGTCGTCGACGAACGGCCGGTGGGCCGGGATCGAGAACCAGCCGGAACCGGCCGGGCCGCTCATCCTGCCGGGACCCCGGCCAAGCGGGCCTCGGCCTCGTCGCGCGCGCCGGGATCGCCGACGTGCATCCAGAAGCCGTCCATCACCACGCCGTGCACGCGGCCCTGGGGCGCGAGCTTGCGCCAGATCGTCGCCAGCGAGAACGCGCCCTCGGGGCCGTCATCGACCAGGCCCGGCTTGCAGATGTGCACGCCCATATAGGCGAAAGGCGCGCTGGTGGCCTCGCCCCGGAACGTGAGGGCCCCGTCCTCGGCCAGGAAGAAGTCGCCGGCCCCGTCGAAGCCCAGCGTGCGGTCCAGGCGCGCCAGCAGCAGGCAGACGTCCATCTTTTCTGGATCCCAGGCCTTGGCCAGGCTGTCGATCGCCGGCGCGCTGTCTTCGGTCCAGACGGAGTCGATATTGGCGACGAACACCGGCTCTTCGCCCAGCAGCGGCCGGGCCTTGCGCAGGCCGCCGCCGGTTTCCAGCAGTTCGCCGCGTTCGTCGGAGATGACGATCGTGGGGGCGCCGGTGCGGCTCTTCAGATGATCCTCCAGCCGGTCGGCGAAGGCGTGGACATTGACCACGGCGGTCTCGACCCTGGCCTCGGCCAGGCGGTCGAGCATGTGGTCCACCAGGGTGCGGCCGGCGACCTCGACCAGGGCCTTGGGGCGGTCGTTGGTCAGGGGGCGCATCCGGGTGCCCAGACCCGCGGCCAGCACCATCGCTTTTTTCGGAGCGCTCACGAGCGGGCCTCCGCCGGCACGTGGGCGTCGAACCAGGCCTTCAGCCCCGCCAGCGCCGGATCGGCCAGGCAGCTGTCCAGATAGCGCCACAGGCGGGGCATGAAGCTCTCGTACTTCGGCTTGCCGTCGCGGGTGACCAGGCGTGCGAAGATGCCGAGGATGCGGGCGATGTTGAGCGTTCCCAGCGCATGGTAGTCGGCCAGGAACTGGGTGCGGTCGAGGTCCGGACGGGCGGCGAGATAGCGGTCGAGGCCGCGCTGCTCGATCTGCGGCGACACATCCCGGCGGGCGTCGTGCAGCAGCATCGAGAAGTCCCAGGCCGGGTGGGCGACCACGGCGTCCTGGAAGTCGATCAGGCCCACGCGCGCCGGACCCTCGCGGTCGGGCAGCCACAGCAGGTTCTCGGCGTGATAGTCGCGGTGGCAGAACACCGAAGCGCCGGCCTCGGCCCGGGCGCGGATCGGGCTCCACAGCGCCTGCCAGTCGGCCAGGGCGGCGGCGTCGAAGGTCACCGGCTTGAGCTTTGGCAGCCACTCGACGAACAGGTCCTGGGCCATCCGCAGGGCCAGGTCGTCATAGGTCAGCAGCGGCCAGGTCGAGCCGCCGGCTTCCAGCACGGCGGGCGGCGTGGCGGCATGCAGGGCGACCAGGGCGTCGACGGCGGCGTCGTAGAGCAGCGGCTCGTCGCCGCCCTCGGCGATCACCTTGGCGTAGAGGTCGTCGCCCAGGTCTTCCAGCACGGCCAGGCCCAGGGCCGGCTCGGCGGCCAGCACCTCAGGCGCGGAAAGGCCTTGGCCGCGCAGCCAGCCGGCGACGGCGACGAAGGCGTCCACCCGACCGGCGGCCAGGCGATAGGCGGCGTTGAAGCCGAGCGTGCGGCGCTCGTCCGGCGTCGCGTCGGGCGGACAGGGGGCGGTCTCCAGGGCCGGCGGCTGGTCCATGAAGATGAAGGTCTGCTCGCCGCGATGCAGGCGCTCGTACGAGCGGGTCGAGGCGTCGCCGCCCAGCGGCTGGCGGCGCACGTCGCCATAGCCGTGGCGGGCCAGAAAGTCGGCCTTCAGGGTTTCGCGGTCAGAGCTCAAGCTTGCGTTCCTTGAAGGCGCCGTACGGGGTGATCCGGACCCGGCGCGCTTCGCCGGCCGTATCATCCAGAACCGGGGAAATCTCTACATCGAGTCGGTCGGGCGGCAGACGGCCCTCCAGGCGCTGGGGCCATTCGATCAGGGCCGCGCCGTCTTCCAGCGCTTCGAGGAGGCCGATCTCGTAGGCCTCGTCCGGATCCTCCAGGCGATAGAGGTCGAAATGGGCCAGCGGGAAGTCGGCCGCCTCGTAGAACTGCACCAGGGTGAAGGTCGGGCTGGGCACCTCTTCCTCGGGCGAGGTCAGGGCGCGCACGAGGGCGCGGGCCAGGGTCGACTTGCCGGCGCCGAGCGGACCGTAGAGGCACAGGGCCGCGCCCGGAAACAGCACGGCGGCCAGCCGTTCGCCGAGCGCCTTGGTGGCGGCCTCGTCAGGCAGGTCGATTTCTAGGGGGGCGGCGGTCGCGGGCGCCTGTGACATGGACATCGCGCCAATCTAGAGTCCCCCACGCGGGCCTCAAGCGGCTTTCAGGAATTTTGCCGTCGCCGCGGTGCGCGCGGCGTCTTATCACCAGCTCAAGCAATCCCCAGAGGATCGGTAGAGATGAAGAAGTTCAAGCTGTGGGCCGGCCTGGTGGTCGTCGTGGCGGTGGTCGGCGCCGGCCTCTGGGCATGGTGGAACTTCGACCTGCGCTGGCGGCCCAAGACCATTACCAAGAACCAGGCCGAGATCGCCAAGATCCTCGAAGGCTCCGGCTGGGTGTCGCCGGGCCTGAAGGGCGGCAAGCTCTACATGGTCAGCTTCCGCACCTGCCCCGACTGCATCCGCTTCAAGAAGGAAGAGTATCCCAAGCTGCACAAGGCGGGCGTCGACACCCGCCTGATCGAGATCGCCCGCGCCGACCGCAACGGCGTGCCGAAGTCGACGCCGGTGGAGCGGGCGACGGTGGCCGAGCTGTGGATCAACCGCTCGTGGGAACTGGCCGAGAAGTGGGACGCCACCCCGGTCGAGGCCTGGAAGGCCCCGGGCGTGAAGCCCGCCGACGGCGACATCGCCCGCACCGCCGTTATCGAAGCCGGCCGCAAGTCGGTCGAGGACCTGCGGCCGCTGCTCAAGGCCAACGGCGTGAACTTCGCCTATCCGCTGCTGGTCTGGTGGACGCCGGACGGCCAGATGAAGGCCTGCGCCTGTGAGAAGCGCGAGACGTATCGGTTCGTGCGGAAGGATCTGGGGGTTTAGATTGCTAAATCCTCCCCCTCTGGGGGAGGTGGCCCGAAGGGCCGGAGGGGGGAGTGGCTGCGACACCGGCCAAACCCAGCAGCAGCTGAAAACGTCCCCCCTCAGTCGCTCCGCGACAGCTCCCCCAGAGGGGGAGCATCGCCGAGCCCGACCTTAGAAGATCTCGAACAGACCCGCGGCCCCCATGCCGCCACCGATGCACATGGTCACCACGCCGAGCTTGGCCTTGCGGCGCTTGCCTTCCAGCAGCAGGTGGCCGGCGCAGCGGGCGCCGGTCATGCCGAAGGGGTGGCCGATGGCGATGGAGCCGCCGTTGACGTTGTACTTCTCCGGATCGATGCCCAGGCGGTCGCGGCTGTAGAGGCACTGGCTGGCGAAGGCCTCGTTCAGCTCCCACAGGTCGATGTCGTCGACCTTCAGGCCGTGGCGTTCCAAGAGGCGCGGTACGGCGAAGACCGGGCCGATGCCCATCTCGTCGGGCTCGCAGCCGGCGATGGCGAAGCCCTTGAACAGGCCCAGCGGCTCGAGGTTGCGGCGGGCGGCCTCCTTGGCCTCCATCACCACCACGGCGGCGGCGCCGTCCGACAGTTGGCTGGCGTTGCCGGCGGTGACGAAGTTGCCCGGGCCCTTGACCGGCTCCAGCTTGGCCAGGCCCTCCAGGGTGGTCTCCGGACGATTGCACTCGTCCTTGCTGACCACGTAGTCGACCAGGCTCTCTTCCTTGGTCTCCTTGTTGACCACCTTCATCTTGGTGGCCATCGGCACGATCTCGTCGTCGAACAGGCCGGCGGCCTGGGCGGCGGCGATCCGCTGCTGGCTGCGCAGCGAATATTCGTCCTGGTACTCGCGGCTGACGTTGTAGCGCTTGGCCACGATGTCGGCGGTGTCGATCATCGCCATCCACAGCGCGGGCTTCTCGCGCATCAGCTTTTCTTCGGTGATGTGGAAGCGGTTCATGTGGCCGCCGGCGTTGACCAGCGAGATCGACTCCACGCCGCCGCCGATGGCCGCCGGGGCGCCGTCGTTGCGGACGTAGTTGGCCGCGGTGGCGATGGCCTGCAGGCCCGACGAGCAGAAGCGGTTGACGGTCTGGCCCGAGGTGGTGACCGGCAGGCCGGCCCAGATGGCGGCGTTGCGGGCCACGTTCATGCCGGTGGCGCCTTCGGGACCGCCGCAGCCCAGGACGACGTCCTCGATTTCCGGACCGTCGAGCCCGGCGCGGCTGACGGCGTGCTGGATGGCGTGGCCGGCCATGGCCGCGCCGTGGGTGTTGTTGAAGCCGCCGCGGACGGACTTGGCCAGACCGGTCCGAGCGTAAGAGACGATGACCGCTTCGCGCATGGCGCTTCTTCCCTGTTTAAACGTTAGTTTGAATTGCCTGCACCGTAGGCCGGAAATTTCGGTTGGGAAAGATCACGTGTGCGTAAGCCGGGAGAGCCGCCCAAGCGCCCAATCGGGACGCCAGATCGCGACGTCCTGCCGCGGCGGGCTCTTAACCGGACTTTGAGAAAGGAGGGTCTTAGTTTCCTTCCATGATCCTGCTGGTCGCCTTCGCGTTCCTGGGAGCCCTGCTCGGGCTCTTCTGGCGCCCCCGCTTCGTGGGGGTGGTGATCGCGGTCGTGCTGGCCGGCGTGGTGCAGGGCGTGGCGGCCTGGTCGCTGCAGATCCTGTCGCACCAGGTCAATCGCGAGCACCTGCTGCTGCAGATGCACGCCGTGTTCGGCGAGACCCTGATCGACTTCGCCGGCCCCGTGGCCGCCGCCGCCGTCGGGGCGGTGTTCGCCGCCCTGCTGGGCGGCCTGACCGACGCCCGCCGCCCGCCGGTGCTGGTCACCGCCGACGGCCTGCGCCGCAAGGCCGGCAAGGACGGCCGCTACGCCCGCATGGAGGGCATGGTCGAGCAGCGCGAGATCCACGCCCGGGCCGAGAGCCGGATCGAGTCGATCCTCGGGCTCTGAACGGGCGCTTCGCGCTTCCCAATCGGCCCCCATTCCCTCAAGAAGGACGTGTATCGACCGAGGGCGGCCCGTGGCGAATCTGGATCATTCTCACGACGCCGGGGCTATGGAACCGGGTATACGCGCGGCCCTGAAGACGATCGCGGCTGGGTTCCTGGAGGGCCGCCTTTCGGCATTGGAAGCGGCAGTCGAACTCGCGCCGTTCGAAGGCGCCGTTCCCGTCGAGCTTCGAGAGTTCCTGACGGACATGGTGGCCGTTTCAAGCGAGACGGACGCCATACCGTTCGGCCACAGGCGGGATCTGTGGCATCCGGACGTGCGTGTGCGCGAAGATGAGAAGCACGACCGTGCGCAGGCGTGGGCCGAGCCCATGGTCCGAGCCACGTGCGAAAAGCTGGTTGCGGCGCTCTAAAAAGTTGTCGCCGTCCAAAAACATCCGTTTCGATAAAATATGCGCACGCGAACGAAAACCGCCTTGCGCTATTTCTGAACGCTGATATCTAAGCGGTGCTTAGTTCGATTGCGGGGCGCCGGTGGGGATACTGGCGTCCAAACATCCCACGCACCGGACGGCCAGTACAGCTTACGCGTCGATCATCGATCTTCCCATCATCCCCGAAGCTGGAGGGCTTTTCTCATGAAGCTCCGCGCCCTGGCGGCTGTCGCCGCCCTGTCCGTTTCCGCGCTCGTCGCGGCCCCCGCCCTGGCCGACGGCCGCCTGGCGGTCACCCTCGAAAAACCCGTCTCCGCCAAGACCAAGATTGTCGCCGGCGGCGCGGTCTTCGTCTGCGAAGACGCCGCCTGTGTCGCCGCCTCGGCGCCGTCGCGGGCCCTCAGCGTCGCCTCGTGCAAGGCGCTGGTAAAAGAAGCCGGCCGCGTCTCGGCCTTCGGCGGCGACGCCAAGGTCCTGGCCGCCGATGAGCTGGAGCGCTGCAACGCTTCGGCCAAGGCCGCCTGAGGCCTCTCCAACACCGGAGGCTCGTCGCCTCCGGCTGTTTTCCTCGATCATCGCCTGACAGGGCGGCGGGCTTGTTCCGCCGCCTTTTTCTTTCGTCCGTCCGGGAGTTAAGTGTCGCCCATGACCCAGTCGATCGCCGCCCTGCTGGAAGACGCCTTGAAGGAAGCCGCCGGTTCCGACGCCGCACCGGTGTCGCTGACCGTCGATTACGGCCAGGGACAAGGCGGCGACCTGGCCCTGCGCGGCTGGATCGAGCGGGCCACTCGCAGTCTGGTGTTCGCCCAGGCCGAGGCCCGTACGCCGGGCGGCGCCTTGGCCGGCTCGGCCTCCGGCGTATTCCGCCGCGTCAACGTCTGACGGATAAACGGCTTTTTTCCGAAACTTGGCCGAACGCGATCGTCTCGGCTTGGTTGCGACTGCGAACACCCCGTGTTATCAGGCGCCGGGCTTCGGGAAGGGCAGCGTGAATGCGCGGGCCGCCCGTGCGCTTTTCTCAAGCGCGATCAAGTCTTTAAGCCGGGAAGAGGGGGCAGCTTCTCTTCCGCGGCGATTGCAACGCACACCGGGCGGAACAAGTGGCGGAAGAAACCAAGGCGACGGATGCGGGTCAGCGTTATGCGCAGTCCCTGTTCGAACTGACGATCGAAGGCGGCAACCTGGCGAAGGTCGAACGCGACCTGAAGGACCTTAAGGGTCTGATCGCCGACAGCGCCGACCTGCGCCGTCTGATCGACTCGCCCGCGTTCTCGGCCGAGGACAAGGCCAAGGGCCTGACCGCCGTCGCCGTGAAGGCCGGTTTCGACATCCTGACCGCCAAGTTCCTGGGCCTGATCGCCTCCAACGGCCGCGCCATCGAGCTGGTCGGCGCGATCAACGCCTTCGTCGCCCTGTCGGCCAAGCACCGCGGCGTGGTCGCCGCCGAGGTCATCTCGGCCGCCCCGCTGACCGCCGCCCAGCTGAAGGCCGTCACCGCCGGCGTCTCCGAGGCGCTCGGCAAGACCCCCGAAATCTCGACCCGCGTCGACCCGTCCATCCTGGGCGGCGTCAAGGTGCGCGTCGGTTCCCGTCTGTTCGACGCTTCGCTCCGTTCGAAGCTCGATTCCCTGAAATTCGCCCTCAAGCGCGCCTAAGCGTATAACCGCGCAAAAAACGTACGTACGCAGAGAGCCCTAAGAAAGAGCCCGACCCAGCCATGGACATCCGCGCCGCCGAAATTTCGGCCATCCTCAAGTCGCAGATCGCCAACTTCGGCGAGGAAGCCGCCGTCTCGGACATCGGCCAAGTTCTGTCGGTCGGCGACGGCATCGCCCGTATCTACGGTCTGGACAACGTCCAGGCCGGCGAGATGGTCGAATTCCCGAAGGCCGGCGTGAAGGGCATGGCCCTGAACCTCGAGCGCGACAATGTCGGCGCCGTGATCTTCGGCGCTGACGCCGAGATCAAGGAAGGCGACGAAGTCCGCCGCCTCGGCGAAATCGTCGACGTGCCGGTCGGCAAGGGCCTGCTGGGCCGCGTCGTCAACCCGCTGGGCGAGCCGATCGACGGCAAGGGCCCGATCCAATACACCGAGCGTCGCCGCGTCGACGTGAAGGCCCCGGGCATCATCCCGCGCAAGTCGGTGCACGAGCCCGTGCAGACCGGCCTGAAGTCGATCGACACCCTGATCCCGGTCGGCCGCGGCCAGCGCGAGCTGATCATCGGTGACCGTCAGACCGGCAAGACCGCCGTCGCCATCGACACCATCCTGAACCAGAAGGCCGCCAACGCCGGCAAGGACGAGAGCGCCAAGCTCTACTGCGTCTACGTCGCCATCGGCCAGAAGCGCTCGACCGTCGCCCAGATCGTCAAGACCCTGGAAGAGCACGGCGCCCTGGAATACACCATCGTCGTCGTGGCTTCGGCCTCGGAGCCGGCACCGCTGCAGTACCTGGCCCCGTTCGCCGGCTGCGCCATGGGCGAGTGGTTCCGCGACAACGGCCTGCACGGCCTGATCATCTATGACGATCTGTCCAAGCAAGCCGTCGCCTACCGTCAGATGTCGCTGCTGCTGCGCCGTCCGCCGGGCCGCGAAGCCTATCCGGGCGACGTGTTCTACCTGCACTCCCGCCTGCTGGAACGCGCCGCCAAGCTGAACGAAGACAACGGTTCGGGCTCGCTGACGGCTCTGCCGATCATCGAAACCCAGGCCAACGACGTGTCGGCCTACATCCCGACCAACGTGATCTCGATCACCGACGGCCAGATCTTCCTGGAAACCGACCTGTTCTACCAGGGCATCCGCCCGGCCGTGAACGTCGGCATCTCGGTGTCGCGCGTCGGCTCGTCGGCCCAGATCAAGGCCATGAAGCAAGTCGCCGGTCCGATTAAGGGCGAGCTCGCCCAGTATCGCGAAATGGCCGCCTTCGCGAAGTTCGGCTCGGACCTGGACGCCTCGACCCAGAAGATGCTGGCCCGCGGCGAGCGCCTGACCGAGCTGCTGAAGCAGCCGCAATACGCGCCGCTGTCGGTCGAAGAGCAGGTCTGCGTGATCTACGCCGGCACCCGCGGCTATCTCGACAAGATCCCGACCTCGTCGGTGCGTCGCTTCGAGACCGAGTTCCTGGCCCGCCTGCACAGCGCCCACCAGGACCTGCTGACCGGCATCGCCACCAAGAAGGCCCTCGACAAGGACCTGGAAGCGTCGCTGAAGAGCGCGCTCGACAGCTTCTCGTCGACCTTCGCCTAAGCCCCCTCGGAACCGCTCGGAGAGAGTAGCGCCGAATGGCCAGCTTGAAGGAAATGCGCAATCGGATCTCGAGCGTCAAAGCGACGCAAAAGATCACGAAGGCGATGCAGATGGTGGCGGCTGCCAAGCTGCGCCGGAGCCAGGACGCGGCTGAAGCCGCCCGTCCGTACGCCCGGCGTCTGGCCAGCGTCATCGCCAACCTCGCGACCGGCGTGTCGGGCGACGGCGCTCCGGCGCTGCTGGCCGGCACCGGCCGCGACGACCGTCACCTGGTGGTGGTGGCCGCGGCGGACCGTGGTCTCGCCGGCGGCTTCACCTCGTCGATCGTGCGCGCTTCCCGCGCCCACATCGACGGGCTGATCGCCCAGGGCAAGGACGTGAAGATCGTCTGCGTCGGCAAGAAGGTGACCGCCCAGCTGCGTCGCCTCTACGCCGGTCGCATCGTCGAGAACTTCGACCTGTCGGCCTATCGCCAGCTGACGCTGTCGGTGGCCCAGCCGATCGCCGACGTCGTGACCAAGCTTTACGAAGCCGGCGACATCGACGTGGTCACCCTGTTCTACAGCCGCTTCAAGTCGGTGGTGCAGCAGATCCCGACCGCGCTGCAGCTGATCCCGGCCGTGGTCGAGGGCGGTGAAGTCGCGTCCGGTCCGGCCGCGGTCTACGAGTACGAGCCCTCGGAAGAGGCCATTCTCGAGACCCTGCTGCCGCGCAACCTGACGGTCCAGATCCTGTCGGCGCTGCTCGACAACATGGCCGGCTTCTACGCCAGCCAGATGACGGCCATGGACAACGCCACGCGGAACGCGGGCGACATGATCAAGCGCTACACCCTCGAGTACAACCGTTCCCGCCAGGCCCAGATCACCAAGGAGCTGATCGAGATCATCTCCGGCGCCGAAGCCGTCTGATCTAGCCTAACGCCAAAAACGCACGCAGAGACGCACGAAAGACCCGCACGCCATGGCCAAGACCCCCGCTAAGGCTCCCGCCGCCGCCGCTGAAAAGCCGGCCGCCGCCAAGAAGCCCGCCGCCCCGAAGGCCGCCGCCGCCGCTCCGGCCGCTGCTGCTGCCGCTCCCAAGGCTCCGGCCGCCAAGAAGCCGGCTGCTCCCAAGGCCGCCGCCGCTCCGAAGGCTCCGGCGCCCGTCGCCGGCGAAGCCACCGGTCGTCTGGTCCAGATCATCGGCGCCGTCGTCGACATCGAGTTCACCGGCCCGCTGCCGGCGATCCTGAACGCCGTCGAGACCACCAACACCGCCACCGGCCAGCGCCTGGTGTTCGAAGTCGCCCAGCACCTGGGTCAGAACACCGTCCGCGCCATCGCCATGGACGCCACCGAAGGTCTCGTCCGCGGCCAGCCCGTGCGCGACACCGGCGAAGCCATCCGCGTGCCGGTCGGTCCGGGCACCCTGGGCCGCATCATGAACGTCATCGGCGAGCCGATCGACGAGCAGGGCCCGATCCAGTCGGACATCACCCGCACGATCCACCGCGACGCCCCGACCTTCGCCGAGCAGACCAACACCGCTGAAGTGCTGGTCACGGGCATCAAGGTCATCGACCTGATGTGCCCCTACACCAAGGGCGGCAAGATCGGCCTGTTCGGCGGCGCCGGCGTCGGCAAGACCGTGACGATGCAGGAACTGATCAACAACATCGCCAAGGCTTACGGCGGTTACTCGGTTCTGGCCGGCGTGGGCGAACGCACCCGCGAAGGCAACGACCTCTATCACGAGATGATCGAGTCGAACGTCAACGTCGACCCGAAGGCCAACAACGGCTCGACCGAAGGCTCGCGCTGCGCCCTGGTCTATGGCCAGATGAACGAACCCCCGGGCGCCCGCGCCCGCGTCGCCCTGACCGGCCTGTCGATCGCGGAATACTTCCGTGACGAAGAAGGCAAGGACGTGCTGCTGTTCGTCGACAACATCTTCCGCTTCACCCAAGCCGGCGCCGAAGTGTCGGCTCTGCTGGGCCGCATCCCCTCGGCCGTGGGCTACCAGCCCACCCTGGCCACCGAGATGGGCAACCTGCAGGAGCGCATCACCTCGACCAACAAGGGTTCGATCACCTCGGTCCAGGCCATCTACGTTCCCGCCGACGACCTGACCGACCCGGCCCCGGCCGCTTCGTTCGCCCACTTGGACGCCACCACCGTTCTGTCGCGCGACATCGCCGCCCAGGCCATCTTCCCGGCCGTCGATCCGCTGGACTCGACCTCGCGGATCATGGACCCGCTGGTCATCGGCGAAGAGCACTACACCGTGGCTCGCCGCGTCCAGGAAGTCCTGCAGCAGTACAAGGCGCTGAAGGACATCATCGCCATCCTGGGCATGGACGAACTGTCGGAAGAGGACAAGCTGACGGTCGCTCGCGCCCGCAAGATCAGCCGCTTCCTGTCGCAGCCGTTCCACGTGGCCGAGCAGTTCACCAACACGCCGGGCGCCTTCGTCCAGCTGAAGGACACGATCCGCTCGTTCAAGGGCATCGTGGACGGTGAATACGACCACCTGCCGGAAGGCGCCTTCTACATGGTCGGCCCGATCGAAGAAGCCGTGGCCAAGGCCGAGAAGATGGCGGCGGACGCCTGATGACCGAAGAAGACGGCGATCTCGGCCACTTCTGCTGTGATGAGCTGGAGGACGCGGTGTCTTCGGACACCGAGGCCTCCCTCATCGAGCACGACAGCGGCCTGATCCTGTTGAACCTGGGTCAACGGGAAGCCGATGGTGAGACGGGCACGGTCCTGACCACCATCCGCTTCTGTCCGTTCTGCGGCACCGAGATCCAGACCGACGAAGACATCGAAGCGGCCCTGGGCGCCGTGGAGACCTACGACTGATGGCCAAGCTGCACTTCTCCCTCGTCGCGCCCGAGCGCGAACTGTTCTCCGCCGACGTCGACCAGGTCGACGCGCCGGGTACGGAAGGCGACTTCGGCGTCCTGCCGAACCACGCGCCGTTCATGACGACGCTGCGCGAGGGCCGGGTGACGGTGCGCGACGGCGCGACCGTCAAGCTGTTCGACATCCAGGGCGGCTTCGCCGACGTGGGTCCGGACGGTTTCACGATCCTGGCCGAACACGCGGTGGAAGTGGCCGCCTAAGGGCCGCTTCTCTCGGACGACCTGGAAACGCCCCCGCTGGAAACAGCGGGGGCGTTTTCGTTTGTCTCTCTCCCCTTGCGGGAGAGGGTGGCCTCCGAAGGAGGTCGGGTGAGGGGTCTCTCAGACCTCAAAGCCGCCTGTAGCGGTCAAGTTGGATGAAGCGTCTCATGTTTGAGAGACCCCTCATCCGTCGGTCTTCGACCGCCACCTTCTCCCGCAGGGGGAGAAGGAAGAGGGCGCCGACTATAAAAATTACGATTGTGACCCTATCGACGCCGCAATCCGTCACCATAAGGGTTGCGAGGGAACGCTTGTCGGTTTTAATGCCGACCTCCAAGTCTCTAGGGGATATCCAGACTATGCGCCTTGCGCTCGCCAGCTTGATCGCCCTCGGCGTCGTCTCGACCGCCGTTGCCCAGGAGCAGCCCGCTCCCGCCGCCGCCCCGGCCCAAGCTCCTGCTGAAGCCCCGGCCGCCGCGCCCGCCGATCAGGCCGCGCCCGTGGTTCCGGCTCCGGCCGCCGGCACGCCCGAAGCCGCCGCCGCCGCGGTCGCTCCGGAGCCCGTGCGTCCGCCGCCGCCGACCGACCCGGTCTCGGTGCGGATCCTCAGCGTCCTCGACACCATCTGCAAGCCGGCCGTGGTCGGCGGCGACTTCAACGCCCTGGCCAAGGCCGCGGGCTTCAAGAAGAAGCGCGACCTGTGGACCCTGGACCTGGGCAAGCCCTACCAGATCGTCCTCGACAACCCGGGTTCGAACAAGAACGTCTGCACCCTGAACGTCCAGCACGCTCAAGGCCCCGAGCAGGCCCAGGCCCTGGCCACCGCCCTGCACGACTGGGCGAGCTGGGAAAACAGCCCGCAGCTGCGCCTGATCCGCAACGACCAGCTGGTCACCGACGTCAAGCGCCTGACCGTGACCTGGGACAACAACGCCGCCGGCGGCAAGGCCGGTCTGGTCTACGTCCGCATCAAGAAGCTGGACGACAGCTCGGTCGGCAAGAACTTCGAGCAGGCCCAGATCCTCTACACCAGCCAGTGATGACAGGAGGGCTTGCCCTCCGGGATCGAGAAGCTATCTAGGAAAGGCGCGGGGACGACCCCGCGCCTTTGCTTTTTTCCGGGGACGACCCCGCTTCTCGCGACGCCGAGGCCACAGGCCGGGCGCGCGATCAACGGGAGCAGGTCATGGCCTGGATCATCCTCTTCATCGCCGGTCTTTTCGAAATCGGCTGGGCCGTCGGCCTGAAATACACCGAGGGCTTCACCCGCCCGATCCCCACCGTCCTGACCGCCGTCAGCCTCGTCGCTTCGATGGGACTGCTGGGCTGGGCGGTGAAGAGCTTGCCGCTGGGCACGGCCTACGCGGTGTGGACCGGCGTCGGCGCGGTCGGCACGGCCATCGTCGGCATCCTGGTCTTCAAGGAGCCGGCGACGGCGGCGCGGCTGGTCTGCCTGGCGCTGATCGTCTCGGGGATCCTGGGGCTGAAGGTGTTCAGCTCGGGCCATTAAGGCCGGAAACGGAAAACCTCTCCCATGGGGAGAGGGAGGGGCCCGCGCCGCAGGCGTGGGAGGGTGAGGGGGTAAGACGTCGAACGTCCTATCCCCTTCGTCCTCGCCCTGTCCGGAAAGGTTCCTAACCCCTCACCCTCCCATGCTGCGCATGGGCCCCTCCCTCTCCCTATGGGAGAGGGTCAGGGTGAGCCTTAAGCCGCCGCCCGGTTTTCCGCCGCGATGAAGTCCAGGCACGCTTGCGCCACGTCTTCCCAGCCCGGTTCGCCCGGCAGCCAGTGGCTCATCTCCGGGAACTCGCGGAACACCCCGCCCAGGCGGGCGGCGGTCTGGCGGACGGTGGCGGGCGGGTGGACGACGTCCTGGCCGCCGGCGATGGCCAGCACCGGGGCCTTCACCGCGCCGGGGCTGGTGGTCATGAACGGGTCGAGCCACCAGTTCAGCGTCTCCCACAGCGCCCGGCCGCTCTCCGAGGTCATGCGGGCGTAGAGGGCGCGGCGGGTCTCGCGGGGCAGGCGGTCGAGGCTGTAGCGGCGCACCACGCCGTAGTCCGGCGCGATGGCCTGCAGCCAGTAGGGACCCAGCGAATAGAGGCTGACGGCCGAGACCGCCTCCTCAAGGCTCGCCCCGTGCACGCCCCAGGGCGGCGAGGGGGCCAGCAGGATCAGGCGGTCGACCGGGGCGCGGCCGGCGGCTAGCTGCGCCACCAGGCCGCCCATCGAATGACCGATCAGGATCGGCGGTTTCTCGCACGAGCGGATCAGGCGCACGACGGCGCGGGCGTAGTCGCTCATCGACAGGCCGACGGTCGACTCGCCGGGCGCGCGGCCAGGCAGGTCGGGCGTCAGCACCTGATGACCGGCGGCCTCGAACGGCGCGCGAAACACATCGAACGTCCAGCCGCCGCAGAAGGCGCCGTGGACCATGATCACCGGAGCCTTCACGCCCGCCTCTTAGGTCAACCCCGCCCGTGTGACTGATACGAGCGTTTCAATGGAGCCTACACGCTCTTCTTGCCGCGTGGCGAAGTTTTGGCGGGCGTCGTTGTCGCAGCAGTCTTGGTTGCGGCGGCTTTCGGGGTCGCCTTGGGCTTGGCTTCGGCCTTGGGGGCCGGAGGGGCCTTGGGAGCGGCCTTCGCGGCGGGCGCGCTCTTGGCCTTCGGCGCGGCCTTGGCTGGCGTCGGCGCGGGGTCCGTCTTGGCGGTGGGAGCAGGCTTGGCCTTGGCGGCAGGCTTCGCGGTCGCCGGCTTTGCCGGTTCGGCGGGAGGCGTTGCGGGCTTGGCGGCCGCCTTGGGTTTGGCGACCTTGGCGGCGGGCGCGGTCTTGGCTTCGGTCTTGGGCTTGGGCGCCGACTTGGCCGGGGCCTTCGCCACAGGAGCCGGTTCGACCGGCGCGGGCGGCGGCGTCTTCGGCTTGGCGGTCTTGGCCGGCGCGGCCTTCGGCTTCGCCTCGGTCTTGGCGGGAGCGGGCGCGACTTCGGCCTTTGGGGCGACAGGCTTCGGCGCAGGGGCCGCCTTGGGCTTGGCCGGCGCCTTTGCGGCGGGCTTCACGACCGGTTCGGCGACGACGGCCTTGGCCTTGCTGGGCGTCTTGGTC
This sequence comes from Caulobacter sp. SRI_008, assembly GCF_057586355.1. Lineage (NCBI taxonomy): Bacteria > Pseudomonadati > Pseudomonadota > Alphaproteobacteria > Caulobacterales > Caulobacteraceae > Caulobacter > Caulobacter sp. SRI_008. The sequence continues at coordinate 108,476 of NZ_JBYCZS010000011.1, read as the reverse complement.
TTGGCTGGGGCCTTGGCGGGCGCCTTGGACTTGGCGGCCGGAGCGGGCGCCGGAGCCTCGGCCTTGGGTTCGGGAGCCGGCGTCGGAGCGGGGGCCTGTTCGGCCTTCGGCTCGACCTTGGCCTTGCTCGGCGGCGGGGCGGAGGCCGGGCCCAGGCCCTTTTCAGACAGCCAGGCCTTGGCCGCGTCGTACAGGGCCGCGCTGCCCGGCTCGTCGATCAGCCAGTGGGCGTGGTCGGGATATTCGCGATAGTCGGCGCCGGCGTACTTGCGGCCGACCAGCCGCACGTCCTCGACCGGCGTGGTGCGGTCGCGGGCTCCGGCCAGCACCAGCACCGGCACGGTCACCTTGGCGGCGTCGACATGGGCGGTGCGCGAGGGATCGCGGTCGGGATAGGCCAGGTCCTGCAGCACCCGGCCGGAGTCGTACACCGCCGTGGCGTAGAGCGCGTCGTGGCGGGCGGCGGGCACGGCGTTGACCACGCCGAACTTGAAGCCGGTCTTCCACATCTTCACCGGCTTGGGCGGACCGCCCTGGCTGAGCACGGCGTTGAGGAAGGTGATCAGCGGCGAGAGTTTCGGCTTGCCGCGTGCGTCGGCCGGCGAGGCGGGGGCGAACAGCACGATGCCCGAGGTCAGGCCGCTCTCGGCCAGCTTCTGGGCGATCAGCCCGCCCATCGAGTGGCCGAAGACGATCGGCTTGATCCCGTCGCGGGCGGCGGTCACCGCCGCCAAGGCGCTGAGCTCGGCGACATAGTCGGCCAGGCTAAGCCCGCCCAGCTCCGCCGAGGGCGAGGCCGATACGCGCAGCTTCGGACGGATGGTCGGCGTCTCGACCGCATAGCCGGCCTTGCGAAACACCTCGGCCGCCGGCGACCAGCCGTCGCCGGTCATGCCGTAGCCATGGATCATCAGGATGGTTCTGGTCACGCCCGCGCCTCCAATCCCCAAGGGAGGATCGGCGCGCGAGCCTTGGGTGTCAGGCGACGCGCGCGAACCCCGAGAAAGCGACGACCATCTGTTCGTAGACGCCGCGTTTGAAGGGTACGATCAGTTCGGGCGTTTCGTCGAGAGCGCCCCAGCGCCAGGCGTCGAACTCGATGTCGCCGTGGGCGGCCAGATCGATCTCGGATTCCGGTCCGGTGAAGCGGAAGGCGAACCACACCTGCTTCTGGCCCAGGTACCCGCGCGCGCGTTTCGTGCCCAGGAAGTCGGCCGGATAGTCGTAGGTCAGCCAGCCCTCGGTGCGGCCCAGCAGCGTCGCGGAGGTGACGCCGGTCTCCTCGTGCAGCTCGCGGCGGGCGGCGGCTTCCAGGTCCTCGCCCTCGTCGACGCCGCCCTGCGGCAGCTGCCAGTTGTAGGGCGGCTCCTGCTTGTGGCGCATGCCCAGCCAGACGCGGCCGTCGGTCGGGTGGAAGAGGGCGACGCCCACATTGGGGCGGTAGTGGGAGAGGTCTTGCTTGGCGCTCATCGCCTGGCGATAGCCGAAGCCGGGGCCAGTTGCACGCCCCGTGCGTTCAGCCCGCCGGCCCAGTTGCGCACCTGGCTGATGGTGACCGGGTAGGCGAAGCCCACGCCCAGGGCCGCGCCCCGCGCGCCGGCGCCGGCTTCCAGGGCCCGCAGCTGGCCCTCGATGGCCTCGCCGGACAGATCATCGTCGATGCCGCGCTCGGCCGAGGCGCGCGGGATCGGGCCGCCGCGACGGGCGGCCGCGCCGTCGTCGACGAAGGCCAGGCCCCGGGCCTTGAGCGAGGCCATGAAGGTGGCCATGGCCGGGTCGGAGGCCAGGAACTTCGAGCCCAGATAGTTGGTCAGGCCGAAATAGCCGGTGGCGCGAGACATCAGCCATTCCAGCTTGCGCACGGTCTCGTCGGGACGGTTTGCGGCGATCAGGGTGTAGGGACCCGGATCGTTGGCCGGATAGTCGTTGGGCTCCATCGGCGTCTCGAGCAGCACCTCGTGGCCGTGCGAGCGGGCCAGATCGATCCAGCCCTGCAGGCCCTCGGAATAGGGCGCGAACGACAGGGTGATCTCGGGCGGCAGGGTCTCGATGGCGGCGCGGGTGGTCTGGGCGTTTAGGCCAAGGCCCCCGATCACCAGGGCCACGCGCGGGCGGCCGTCGGGCGTGAAGGGGCGGGCATAGGCCTCGGCGACCGTGCGGCCGTCGGGGCCGATCACCGGCAGCGGACCGCCGCCGGGGCCGGGAACCGACAGGCCGGGCAGTGGGGCCTGGACCAGGGCGCCGCCGGACGGGACGGGCGGGGCGGCAAGATCGACGGCTTCGCTTTCGGCTTCCGGCGCGGCCGCGCGGCGGGCGAAGGGGTGGTCGGACAGGTCCATCGCGCCGGGCAGCAGCGGGGCTTCCTCGGCGCCTTCCGGCGCCAGGGCCTCGCGCCAGCCTTCGGGCGGGTTGGTGGTGGCGCCGATCTTGGTCAGTTCCAGGCGCAGCACGGGCGCGCCGGCCTTGGGGTCGCCGGTGATCATCACCAGCACGGCCAGGCTCAGCAGGAACAGGAAGGCCGCGGCGCTGGCGCCGATATAGGGATTGCCGGCGGCCGCCAGCAGACGCGCGCGCAGGTCGCCGCCGCCCGCGTCAACGGCGGGCGCGGCGGCGGTGTAGGCGGGCTTGCGGGAGAACACGGCGGCCATGGACGAGCCTTACGAGGCAAGCTTCCAAGATATGGTTAACGCTGTTTGGCGAAAGCTGCGGCGAAATGTATGGGGCTTGGGCGCCGGTTTTTGCGGCGAGGGCGGTGAAGGAATGACCGTCTGGCGGTGGGCGGGGCCTTGGGGGCTTTACGGGCCTTTCCGCCGGCCGATCCTCGGGCGCAAGCTTCGGATCAGGAGGCCTCGTCCGATGAGCATGACCGAGATCGCCCGCTTCTCCACCACCGCGGCCCCCGAGGCCCGCGCCGTCTGCCTCGCCGCGGTGCTGCGGGCGGGGGCGGGACTGGCCCTGGGCCTGGCCGTGGTGCTGATCGCGGCGCTGGGGATGTAATAGCGCGGTTTCCTTCTCCCCTTGCGGCAGAAGGTGGCGGCGAAGCCGACGGATGAGGGGTCTCTCAGATGTGAGACGCCCCACCCGGCCTTGCCGCTGCACGCAGCTTTGATTTCTGAGAGACCCCTCACCCGACCTGCTTCGCAGGCCACCCTCTCCCGCAAGGGGAGAGGGGCCGGGGTGTCCACGGGGGAGGGGGATGCGTGGCTGAAAACGTCCCCGAACGGCCTTCGGCCACCTCCGCCACGGGACAAGGTCTCAAAAGAAAAAACCGCCCATCTTTCGACGGGCGGCTCTTCGTTCGAACGCTGGAAAACGTCCTTACTTCTTCTCGACCGGGGGCTTGCCGGGCGTGGCCGCCGCGGCGGCGGCCTTGGCGGTGACCTCGGCGATCTTAGGCTGCGGCTTGGGCAGCTTGACCACGGCTTCGACCGAGCCGGCCTTGAGCACGGCGACGGCGCGTTCCAGCTGGAAGTCGCCCTTCTTCTCGTCGAAGCCGGCGGGGGGCGCCTCGGCCGGGGTGTGGACGCCCTTGCGGGCCTTGCCCTCGTCGGCGTTCAGCGCGTTCTTGAAGCTGGCCTCGCTGAACCACACGCGGTTGGCGATGTCCTGGGCCTGGTCCTTGGTCTGGGCCACTTCCAGGTCGGGCTCGATGCCGGTCTTCTGGATCGAGCGGCCCGACGGGGTGAAGTAGCGGGCCGTGGTCAGCTTCAGCGCGCCGTCGGCGCCGCCGCGCAGCGGGATCACGGTCTGCACCGAGCCCTTGCCGAAGCTGGTGATGCCGACGAGTTCGGCGCGATGACGATCCTGCAGGGCGCCGGCGACGATTTCGGCGGCCGAGGCCGAGCCCTGGTTGATCAGCACCACCATCGGCATGCCGTTCAGGATGTCGCCTGGGGTGGCGTTCAGGCGCTGGATGTCGCGCGGATTGCGGCCGCGCTGGCTGACGATCTCGCCGCCTTGCAGGAACAGGTCGGCGACGCCGCGCGCCTGGTCGAGCAGACCGCCCGGATTGTTGCGCAGGTCGAAGACCAGGCCCTTCATCTGCGGGTTCTTGGTCTTCAGGTCGGTGATGGCGGCCGAGAGCGCGTCGGTGGACTTCTCGTTGAAGCCGGGCAGGCGCACATAGCCGTAGTCGCCTTCCATGCGGGCGATGGCGGCCTTGGGCTTGATGACTTCGCGCACCAGCTTGACGTCGAACGGGTCGGTCTTCTCGCGGGCGATGGTGATGGTCACCGTCTCGCCGGCCGGGCCGCGCATCTGCTTGACGGCCTCGTTGACCGTCAGGCCTAGCACCGACTGGCCATTGACGGCCGTGATGTAGTCGCCGGCGTGGATCCCGGCGCGGTCGGCGGGCGTGCCGTCCATCGGCGAGATCACCTTGACCACGCCGTCCTCGCTGGTGACCTCGATGCCGAGGCCGCCGTATTCGCCGCGGGTGGTGTCCTGCATATCCTCGAAGCTGTCGGGCGACAGGTAGCCCGAGTGCGGGTCGAGGCTGGTCAGCATGCCGTCCAGCGCCGCCTCGATCAGCTTCTTGTCGTCGACCTCGGTGACGTACTGGTCCTCGACCGTGGCGAGCACGTCGCCGAACAGTTCGAGAAGCTTGTAGGTCTTGGCCTTCTGCGAGGGGATGGTCGCTTGGGCGATGGGGCTGACATAGGCCATCGTCCCCGCGCCGAGGATGAAGGCCGAAACACCGATGAGCAGGTACTTGCGCATAAGGCCTGAAAGGCTCCCTTGCGGCGGTGACGCCGCGTTACTGGTCCGGCCGTGTCCATCCCCGACGCGGCCGTGCGTCATGATGAACGCCCATCATTGCTGAAAAAGACGTCTACCGCGACTCCTGCTTGAGCCAACGTCCCGGGTCGGCCGGAACGCCGTTCTCGCGCACTTCAAGATAGAGCTCCGGCTCCAAAGGTCCACGGTCCGTCATGCTGCCCAGCTCGGCGCCGGCTGCGACCGATTGTCCGGGGGCGACCTTTACGTCGGCCATGCCGGCCATGACCAGGTGATAGGCGCCCTGGGTGCGGACGATGACCACCATGTCCCAGCCGTTCAGCGGACCGGCGTATTCGACGGTGCCGGCCGCGGGGCTGCCGACGGCCTGGCCCTTGGCCGTGCGGATCGACAGGCCCTCGGACTTGCCGCCGACGGGCAGGGCCTCGCCGAAGCGGCGGATGACATCGCCCGGGGCCGGGGCGCGCAGGGCCAGCGGGCCGGTGCTGGCGGTCGTCAGGCCGTCGGTCAGGGCGCCCAGGGTGCGGCGCTCCTGGTCGGCGGCGATCGCGTCCTGGGCGTAGGCGCGCTCCAACTCGGTCTTCTCGACGATCATCCGCTCCAGTTCGCCCCGGCGGTCGGCCACGGCGCTTTCGGCGGTGAACAGCTGCTCGGAGGCGGCGGCGGCCTCGCGGCGCAGGGCCCCGACGGCGCGGGCCTGGCGGGCGTAGGCGTCGGCCCGGGCCTGCAGCTCGGGCGTCATGGCGCGGATCAGGATCGCCGCCCGCACCGCGTCGCGGGCGTCGCCGGGATTGACCAGCAGGGCCGGCGGCGGATTGCGGCGGAAGAGCTGCAGGGCGCTGAGCAGCCGGGCCAGCTGGCCCCGGTCGCGGCCCATCTCGCCGATCAGCGCCGACTCCCGGCGGTGCAGGACCTCCAGCCGCTGGCGCTTGATGTCGACATCGGCGCCGGCCGAGACCTGCTGCTGGTTCAGCCGGGTCAGCTCGGCCCGCAGGTCCTCGATCTCGCGGCGGGTGTCGGCGGCCTGCTGCAGGTCGCGGGTGCGCTGGTCGCCGATCTGCTGCGCGACGACGGCCCCGGCTCCGGCGAGGAGCAGGGCGCAGGCGCTGGCGGCGGCGATCGCGAGGCGGCGGGGCATTGCGTCCCTATCTGCCTGAGGGCGCGCCGGTTTCAAAGGCCTTGCCCCACCAACCTCCCGTCATTCCCGCCCTTGTGGCGGGGAACCCCTGGTTCCGCTCGCACGTGAAGTACAAGCGGCGTGCTGAGCACGCCGCCCCATTCGCCCTTGCGGCTGACAGAGGGTTTCCCGCCACAAGGGCGGGAATGACGGGAGGAAAAAAGGGCTGTCGAGGTGACCGGCCGTCTCAATCCCGGTGATACGGCGAGCCCGACAGGATGGTGACGGCGCGATAGATCTGTTCGGCCAGCATGGCGCGGGCCAGGGCGTGGGGCCAGGTCTGGGGGCCGAAGGCCAGGAGCTCGTTGGCCTGGCTAAGGATCGACGGGTCCAGGCCGTCGGCGCCGCCGATCAGGAACACGATCTTGCGCTGGCCGTCGTCGCGCAGCCGCTCCAGGCGCCCTGCGAAGGCGCGCGAGGTGTGGACCTTGCCGTGCTCGTCGCAGGCGACGACATAGGCGCCTTCGAGGTGGGGGCGCAGAACCTCGGCCTCGGCGGCCTTGCCGGGCTTGCGGGCCTCGACCTCGAGGATCTCGACGGGACCCAGCGCCAGGGCGCGACCGGAGGCGGTGGCGCGGGACGCGTAGTCCAGCGCCAGCTGCGCCTCGACCATGCGGCCGAGCTTCCCGACGGTGAGGATGGTGATCTTCATGGGGGAGAGGGCATGGCGAGGCCCCGCCCCGAGCGCTGCTCAGGGGCGAGGCCCGCCTTGCGAGAGATCAGTTCGAAGCCGCCGGCATCCGGTGCGGGGCGTCGACGGCCCAGATCTTCTCGATGTTGTAGAAGCTGCGCACTTCGGGGCGGAACAGGTGAACGACGACGTCGCCGGCGTCGATCAGCACCCAGTCGCAGTGCGGCAGGCCTTCGACCCGGGCCTTGCCCAGGCCGTGGTCCTTCAGCGCGCGCAGCACGTGATCGGCCAGCGCGCCGACGTGACGGTGCGAGCGGCCGGAAGCCACGATCAGGCTGTCGGCCACGGAGCTCTTGTCCGTGAGGTCGATGTGGACGATGTCCTGGGCCTTGTCGTCGTCGAGGCGCGAGAGGATCAGCGTCTCGAGCGCCTTGATGTTCAGGTCCGTACTGAGCGTCGGATTTTCAGTCGAGGATTCGGCTCCAGCCGGTCCCTCGTGCGCCGTCGGCGCGGGGTCGCTACGCAGCGGAATGCTCCTTATTGGCTTCGCGCAAAGCCTCCCTTAGCACGGAAAGACTCGAAACGTGAGGGGGATCGTGGTCGCAGGGCGGCGGCGGGCTATATTGCGGCGGTTCGGGGAGGGGGGAATCGTGCGTGGAGGCGGGTTTTCGAGCTGGGCGGCGGGGCTGCTGCTGATCGCGTCGTCGCCGGTCGCGGCCTTGGCGGGCGAGAACGGACTGACGCTGAAAGAGGTCCGCGATCTGCCGTCGGCCGAGCTTGTCGCCCGCGTGCTCGCCCAGGCCGTGGGCTCCGATCCTTCCGTCCATATCGAGGACGGGACGCCCGAAGCCTACGCCCTGCGGAAGATCAACGTGCGGATGGCGCCGCGCCCGATCGCCGACCGCGTTTGCCGCCAGCAGACCCTGACCATTCTTTTCGAGCCCGTGGCCGCCGATGGGGCCGTCCGTCGCGTCGATCCGCCCAGCGTCGCCGACCGGCTGTCGGTGGCCGACGACTATCTGCTCGTCGCCCCGGGCGGTCGCGACTGCGCGGGGGCCGGTTGGCCGCCGTTCAAGGCGTCGTCCGACGCGGTGGCGAGCCTCGGCGTGAAGCGGCTGGCGAATCTGCTGGCCGCGCCCGGCCGCTGGCGGTTCAGCTGCGCGCATCCCGGCTGCGACATCGCCCAGGTGCGGCTGGAGGACCTGAGAAGCGTCCATGGCTCGGAAGGCGGTTCGCTGACGCTGAACGGCGAGATGGCCGGACGGACGGGGTGGACGCTTTCGATCGCGTCCGACGGCGACGTCGCCACCCTGTGGACAGGGCCGATCGCGCCGCACTAGGCGCGATCCAGCCTAACCCTTGGGCGGCCGCGCCCTAAGCGCCGTCGACGAGGCGAAGTTCAGCGGGCCGGTGAGGTAGACCCAGGCGGGCGTGTCGGCGTCGGCCAGGGTGGACGCGGCGCTGGCCGGGCGGCGGGCGAAGGCGAAGCGACGGGCGGCCGGCGAGGTGCGGGCCTTCAGCGCCGCCCACGGCCGCGAGACCACGGCCACGGGCACCGAGCGCATGATCTGGGTCCAGCCGCGCCAGCGGTGGAAGGTGGCCAGGCTGTCGGCGCCCATCACCCAGACGAATTTCACGCCGGGATAGCGGGCTTTCAGCACCCGCAGGGTGTCGATCGTGTACTGCGAGCCCAGGCGCGTCTCGGCGTCGGAGACGATCATGCCCGAGCCGCGCGCCCACTTGCGGGCCTGGGCCATGCGCTCGGGCAGGGGGCGGGTCTCGTGCGAGGACTTCAGCGGGTTCTGCGGCGAGACGAGCCAGATCACCCGGTCCAGGCCCAGGCGATGCATGGCCGTCTCGGCCACGTGGGCGTGGCCCTCGTGCGCCGGGTTGAAGCTGCCGCCGAACAGCCCGACGCGCATCCCGGCCTCCAGGTGGAAGCCGAGGCGCTGGGCGCTGGGACGACCGGCCTCAGGGACGAGTCTGGCCGGTCCCGCGAACCACATACTTGAACGTCGTCAGTTGCTCGGCCCCAACCGGGCCGCGGGCGTGAAGCTTGTCGGTGGCGATGCCGATCTCGGCCCCGAAGCCGAACTCGCCGCCGTCGGCGAACTGGGTCGAGGCGTTGACCAGCACGATGGCGCTGTCGACCTTGGCGACGAAGGCCTCGGCGGCGTTCGCGTCCTCGGTGACAATGGCGTCGGTGTGGCCCGAGCCGTAGGTGGCGATGTGCTCGGCCGCGCCCTCGACGCCGTCGACCACCGCCACGGCGATGATCGGGGCGAGGTATTCAGTGGTCCAGTCCTCGACGGTGGCGGCCTTGAGGTCGGGCTCGATGGCGCGCGAGGCGGCGTCGCCGCGGATCTCGCAGCCGGCCTTGATCAGCACGTCGGCGATCGGCGGCAGCAGCCTGGCGGCGGCCGCGCGGTCGATCAGCAGGGTCTCGGCCGAGCCGCACACCGAGACGCGGCGCATCTTGGCGTTCAGCACGATGTCGGCGGCCTTCTTCAGGTCGGCGGCGGCGTGCACGAAGACGTGGTTGAGGCCTTCCAGGTGGCCCAGCACCGGAGCGCGGGCCTCGGCCTGGACGCGGGCGACCAGGCTCTTGCCGCCGCGCGGGATGATCAGGTCGATGCTGCGGTCCAGGCCCGAGAGGATGGCGCCGACGGCGGCGCGGTCGGTGGTCCGCACCATCTGCACCACCTGGGCCGGCAAGCCGGCGGCCTCCAGCCCCTTCAGCACCGCGCCGTGGATGGCGAGGTTGGACTCGAAGCACTCCGAGCCGCCGCGCAGGATCACGGCGTTGCCCGAGCGCAGGGTCAGGGCCGCGGCGTCGGCCGTCACGTTGGGACGGCTCTCGTAGATCATGGCGATGACGCCGATCGGCGTGCGCACCCGGGCGATGTCCAGGCCGTTCGGCCGGGTCCAGCGCGAGGTCTCCACGCCCAGGGGATCGGGGATGGCGGCCACGGCCTCGACGCCGGCGGCCACGCCTTCCAGGCGCTGCTCGTTCAGCATCAGCCGCTCGATCATCGGCGCGGTCAGGCCGTTCTTGCCGGCCTTCTCCAGGTCGCGGGCGTTGGCGGCCAGGATGGCGGGGGCGTCGGCGCGGATGGCGGCGGCGATGGCGGTCAGGGCGGCGGTGCGCTGGGCTGGCGTGGCGAGGCGCAGCGCGCGCGCGCCCTCGCGAGCCGCCTGGCCCATCGCCCTCATCGTCGCCTGCAGGCCACCGGCCGCGTCGTCCATGGCTCGTCCGTCCCCGGATATGCTCAGAGTGAGCCTTACCTAGGCGCTTTGGGCCTCGGGGGGAATGGCCAAACGCTGGATTCGCCCTCAGCGCAGCTGGAAGCGGCGTGACGGCGCGCGCGTCCTGCGGCTAGGGTCGGCCTCCCGAGGAGGAAGATCATGCGTCCTGGACTGGTGCTCGCCGCGCTGGCGGCCCTTTGCGCGGCCCCCGCGCTTGCGCAGGCTCCAGCGAAGACGCCCTACGAGGCCGTCGATCCGTTCATCGGCACGGACGGGGAGGGGCATACCTTCCCGGGCGCGGTCGCGCCGTTCGGGATGGTGCAGCTGTCGCCCGACACCGATGTACTGCCGTTCAAGCAGAGCTACGCCCGCGCCGCCGGCTATCGGCGCTCGGACCCGACCATCCTCGGCTTCTCGCACACCCATTTCTCGGGCAGCGGCCATTCGGACCTGGGCGACATCCTGCTGGCTCCGGTCAGCGGCGAGGCCAGGCTGGAGCCCGGCGATCCGAAGGTCCCCGGCTCGGGCTACCGTTCGCGCTTCACCCACGACGGCGAGATCGCCCAGCCCGGCTACTACGCCGTCACCCTGACCGACAGCCGGGTGCGGGCCGAGCTGACCGCCGGGGCGCGCACCGGCCTGCACCGCTACGCCTTCGAGAAGGGCGCGCGGGCCCAGGTGCTGCTCGACCTGAGGAGCTCGATCTACAACTATCCGGGCAAGGTCTCCTGGTCGCGGATCCGGGTGCGCGACGACGGGACGGTCACCGGCATGCGCGAGACGCGCGGCTGGGCGCCGGGCCGGCAGCTCTATTTCGCCATCCGCTTCGACAGGCCGATGGTCGGCCGCAGCCTGACCAGCACCGAGACCGACGTGGCCTACAAGGGCTTCAAACAGCCTGGCCGCACCGGCAGCGACCGCGCCCAGCTCGAAGGCCGCGCCCTGGTCGGCGTCTTCGACTTCGGCCAGATCGACGGGCCGCTGGTGGCGAAGGTCGCCATCTCCACCGTCGACGAGGCCGGGGCCCTGGCCAATCTCGACAGCGACGAGAAGGGCTTCGATTTCGACGGCTTGCGCGCCCGCACCCGGGTCGACTGGGAGAAGGCGCTGGGCGCGCTTGATATCGCCGCGCCGGCGCCGATGCGGACCAACGTCTACACCGCCCTCTATCACGCCCTGATCGCGCCGAGCGTCTCCGGCGACGTCGACGGCCGTTGGCGCGGTCCCGACAATGCGGTGCACCAGGCTGAAGGCTTTACATATCACTCGACCTTTTCGCTGTGGGACACCTTCCGCGCCGAGCACCCGCTGCTGACCCTGGTGCAGCCGCAGCGGCGCAACGCCGACTTCGTCAATTCGCTGGTCGCCTCGCAGAAGGTCAGCCCCTACGGCATCCTGCCGGTCTGGGCGTTCCACGGCCAGGAGACCTGGACGATGATCGGCTATCACGCCGTGCCGGTGATCGCCGACGCCTGGATGAAGGGGATCCGCGGCGTCGACGCTGACGCGGCGCTGGACGCCATGGTCGCGAGCGCGACCTACGGCCCCTATGGCGGGCTCTCCGACTACATGACCCTGGGCTACGTGCCGATCGACCGCGAGCCGGAGGCGGCGTCGAAGACCGTCGAATACGCCTTCGACGACTGGACCATCGCTCGCATGGCCAAGGCGCTGGGCAGGGCCGATATCGCCGCGACCTTCGAGAAGCGCTCGCTGAACTGGAGGAACAGCTTCGATCCCAAGACCGGTTTCCTGCGCGCCAGGAAGAGCGACGGGACGTTCCGCGAGCCCTTCGACCCGACGGCGATCAACTACGGCTCCGACTACACCGAGGGCAACGCCTGGCAGTATTCGTGGTTCGCCCCGCACGACCTGGGCGGGCTCGTCTCCACGATGGGCGGCGACGCGGCCGTGGTGAAGAAGCTCGACGCCATGTTCGAGTACGACAATTCCAAGCTCGACTACTCGCACGCCGAGGACATCGCCGGCCTGATCGGCCAGTACATCCATGGCAACGAGCCCAGCCACCACGTGGCCTACATGTACGCCTATGCCGGCGCGCCGTGGCGGACCCAGGCCCGGCTGAAGCAGATCGTCGAGAGCCAGTACAGGCCGACGCCCGAGGGGCTGTCGGGCAACGACGACCTGGGCCAGATGTCGGCCTGGCTGGTGTTCACGGCGCTGGGCTTCTACCCCGTCGCGCCGGGCTCGAACGAATACGTCATCGGCCGGCCGTTCGTGGAGCGGGCGGTGCTGACCCTCGACGGCGGCAAGCGCTTCACGGTGCGGACGCTGGGGCTGTCGGACGCCCATCCCTACGTCGCCAGGGTCACCCTGAACGGCAAGCCGCTGGACCGCGTCTTCCTGCGCGACGCCGAGATCCGGGCCGGCGGCGAGCTGGTCTTCACCATGGGCGCGACGCCGAACAAGACGTGGGGCGCCAAGGCCGACGCGCGGCCGTACTCGCTGACGCCCTATCCGAAGTGATGTCGTGTTTTCCCGACATTATGTCAGGTTGACATGACATTTTGCCCGTGTGAGGTTTGCCTTACATCAACGGGAGGCGAGCCATGCTGGCCATCGGCAAATTCCAGACCTCGGCGCAGAAGCGCTACACGATCCGCATCATGGCCTTCACCATCCCCTATGTGCTGGTCAACATGGGCGCGATCTTCGGGGCCTTCGACGAAGTAGGCGCCAACCCTGTCGCCGCTTGGCTGCTGGCCCTGGTGGTGGCCGCGCCGGTGGTCGGACAGATCTGGGCGCTGCTGGCGTTGATGGCCGAGTCCGACGAGTTCGTGCGCGGCCTTCTGGCGCGCCAGTTCATCATCGCCGCGGGCCTGGCCATCGCCCTGTTCACCGGCTGGGGTTTCGGCGAGAGCTACGCCCACGCCCCGCACGCCCCGGGCTGGCTGATCCTGCCGCTGTTCTGGGCCATGTTCGGCCTGACGGCCGTCTTCGTCCGGAGCACCCGTTGAAGAACCGCCTGAAGCTGCTGCGCGTCGAGCGCGGCTGGACCCAGGAGCAGCTGGGCCAGGTGCTCAACGTCTCGCGCCAGGCGGTCAACGCCCTGGAGACCGAGAAGCACGACCCTTCGCTCGATCTGGCCTACCGCATCGCCGCCGTGTTCGAGCGGCCGATCGAAGAGATCTTCGAGAACCCGCATCGGTAAGACGTCTCCCTTCCCCCTTGATGGGGGAAGGGCCGGGGATGGGGGTGATGCGGCGGCTCAGCCGGCAAGGCTGCTGTCACCCCCACCCAACCCTCCCCCATCAAGGGGGAGGGCTAAGCTGATGATCAGCCGCCCACCGCCAGGTCGTCCGCGTGGATCATCGGGCCTTCGGTGAAGCCCAGCTCCGCCTCGATGGCGTCGCTGCGCAGGCCGGCGATCTTGTGGGCGTCGGCGCTGTCGTAGCGGACCAGACCCCGGGCGACTTCCTGGCCGGTCTCGTCGCGGACGCGGACGGCGTCGCCCTTGTCGAACGGACCCTCGACTGCGCGCACCCCGGCGGCCAGCAGGCTCTTGCCCTTGGCGAGGGCCGCGGCGGCGCCGGCGTCAATCGTCACCCAGCCCTGGGGGGCCAGCGAGCCGGCGATCCAGGCCTTGTAGGCGGCGGCGGGCGAGGCCCCGGCCTCGATCAGGGTGGCGGGCGCGCCCTCCTCGATGGCGGCCAGCGGATGCGGGCGCGAGCCCAGGGTGATCAGGGTGGCGCAGCCGGCGGCCCGGGCGATGCGGGCGGCGGCGATCTTGGTGGCCATGCCGCCGGTGCCGACCCCGGCCGAGGCGTTGGCGCCCTCGGCCATGCCGGCGATCTGCGGGGTGATCTCGCTGACGCGGGCGATGTGGGTGGCGGTCGGGTCGCGGCGCGGATCGGCCGTGTAGAGCCCGTCGATGTCGGACAGCAGCACCAAGAGGTCGGCGCCGGCCAGCTGGGCGACGCGCGCGGCCAGGCGGTCGTTGTCGCCGTAGCGGATCTCTTCGGTGGCCACCGTGTCGTTCTCGTTGACCACGGGAACCACGCCCAGCGACAGCAGGGTCTCGACCGTGGCGCGGGCGTTCAGCCAGCGGCGGCGGATCTCGGTGTCGTCGCGGGTCATCAGGATCTGGGCGACGCCGACGCCGTGCGGCTCGAACGCCTCCTCCCAGGCCCGCATCAGCAGGCTCTGGCCGGCGGCGGCGGCGGCCTGCTTTTCCGGCAGGGTGGTCTTGCGGCCCGAGAGGCCGAGGCGTCGGCGACCCAGGGCCCCCGCGCCGGACGAGACCACGACCACCTGCTTGCCGGCCGCGCGCAGGGCCGCGGCGTCGGCGCAGAACGCTTCGAGCCAGCCCTTGTTGGCGGCGCCGGTGGCGGCGTCGACCAGCAGGGCCGAGCCGACCTTGAACACGATCCGCCGGGCCTGGCCCAGCGGTCCCCCGACCCCCAGGTTCACGGCCGCCAGCCCCCCGGCGTCTCCTCGATCGGCCCTTCGTCCTCGTCGTCGGGAATGACCTCGCCGCGACGCTCGCGCACCTGGCGGTAGGCGGCCCGCAGCAGTTCGGTCACGCCCTGGCCCGAGACGCCCGAGACCAGCATCGGCCGGACGCCGGCGGCGTCCTCCAGTTCGGCGATCTTCTCGGCGAGGGTCTCCTCGTCGAGGGCGTCGATCTTGTTCAGAGCCAGGATCTCGGACTTGTCGGCCAGTTCGTCGCCATAGGCTTCGAGTTCGCCGCGGATGGTGGTCCAGGCGCCGACGATGTCGTCCTGGGTGGCGTCCACCAGGTGGATCAGGGTGGCCGAGCGCTCGACGTGGCCCAGGAACCGGGTGCCCAGGCCCGCGCCTTCCGACGCGCCTTCGATCAGGCCGGGGATGTCGGCCAGGACGAAGCGCTCGCTGGTCGACAGGTCGACCATGCCCAGGTTGGGCGTCAGGGTGGTGAAGGGATAGTCGGCGATCTTCGGCTTGGCGGCGCTGGCGGCCGCCAGGAAGGTCGACTTGCCGGCGTTGGGCAGACCCACCAGGCCGACGTCGGCGATCAGCTTCAGCCGAAGCCAAAGCCAGCGCTCTTCGCCCTCCTGGCCGGGATTGGCCCAGGTGGGGGCCTGGTTGACCGGACCCTTGAAGTGCAGGTTGCCCCAGCCGCCGTTGCCGCCCTTGGCCAGCTGCACGCGCATGCCGGCCGTGTCGAGATCGACGATCAGGGTTTCCTTGTCCTCCTCCAGCACCTCGGTGCCGACCGGGACCTTCAGCAGGATGTCGTCGCCGGCCGCGCCATGGCGCTGGCGACCCATGCCGTGCACGCCGGTGCCGGCCTTGAAGTGCTGCTGATAGCGGTAGTCGATCAGGGTGTTCAGGCCTTCGACGGCCTCGATCCAGATGTCGCCGCCGCGACCGCCGTCCCCGCCGTCGGGGCCGCCGTATTCGATGTACTTCTCGCGTCGGAAAGACACCGACCCGCCGCCGCCGTTTCCGGAGCGGATGAAGATCTTGCATTGATCCAGGAATTTCATGGGCGTCTTTTGTCTCAACACGGGTTTCGCGTCGAGTAAAATGGACTTGGCGCAACCTCGAGAAAGTGCGTTCGGACGCTTCCCGTGTCGGGATTGCGACAAACAAACGCTGCCTTGAACGCTGTTCGGTATCGTGACGAAATGTTAAACGTACGGGTGCGACAAACGGTCCCGGGGCGAAAATTCTCTATTTCTCGTGGAGGGGGAGGCTGACGTTGTCGACGGATGCGAACGTCAGAGGCGAACTGGATCAGGATCTCAAGGATCTGACTCTGCAGACGCTTTGCCGCAAATACGCCGGCGAGGCCTCGATCCATCGCAACATCCTGATGAGCCGCGGCACCGGCGTGACCGGCACCTGGCGCGACTTCCGCGCCTTCCTCGGCGACATCGGCACCCGGCCGTCCGAAAACCATGTCCTGGTCCTGATCAACCGGCTCGAGCGCACCTACGGACCCGGTCGCGCCCGCTGGATGACGCCGGAAGAGCAGGCCGCGCACGAGGCCGATTTCGATCGCCTCCAGGCCGAGAAGAAGCGCGAGGCCCAGAAGATCGAGCACGAGGCCGCCGCCATCCGCCGCGCCAAGGCTCCCAACGCCCCCAATTTCGGCCAGTTCACCCCGATGGGCGGCCAGCAGGTCAGCTTCACCGACGTCGCCAAGAAGCTGAACATCCCGGTCGCCGCCCTGTCGAAGACCATGGCCGGCGGCCGCAGCGCCGACGAACTGGTCAAGCGCGCCGCCAGCGCCGCCGAGGTGATCAACCAGGAAGCCACCTGGCTGCCGCCGGATCCGACCCGCAAGGCCAACTTCTTCGAGGCCTTCCGCATCTGGCACATGCAGGTGCAGCCGCAGTTCAGCCGCGCGGCCACCCCGACCTTCCTGTTCCTCTACATCGCCCTGCCGGTGATGAAGGAATGCCGTGACGAGCTGGTCGATCTCGACCTGTGGAACCCGCTCGGCCAGCGCGCCATGAACGCCCGCGACAGCCACATCTCGTGGAAGAAGTACTGCGAGTTCATGCCCCGGGCGCAGGTGGCGATGATGGAAATCCCGATCTACGCCACCTATTCGCTGCTCAGCGACCTCGACGCCTTGTGCGAGCGGATCGTCACGGCCGAAAAGCGCTTCCGCGAAGGCCCGCAGAAGGTGATCCACACCCACCGGGCGGCCTGACCTGGTCCTTCTCCCTCTTGCGGGAGAAGGTGGCGGCGAAGCCGACGGATGAGGGGTCTATCAAAAGTCAGACGCCGCGAAAGCTGATCGGCTTTCGCGGCGTTTCTGTTCGTGCAACCCCTCACCCGACCCGCTTCGCGGGCCACCCTCTCCCGCAAGGGGAGAGGGATCATTTGGGCCTCTTAAGCCCCTTGCTCACGACCGCCTCGCGGTCCACGGCCAGCCAGCCGTCCACCACCTTCAGTTCGCCCAGCTGGATCACCGTGCGCTGGTTCCAGATCGGGTCGGTCTTGGCCTCGTCTTCCTTGCCCTGGCCGACGAAGTAGTAGAGCAGCGCCCGGCCGTCGTTGACCACGACGTCGGGGTGGTGGCCAAGGTCGCGGTCGGTGGGCGCCGCGCCCGGCTTGTCGAGGAGGAAGCCCGGCTGGCGTTCCCAGGTGACGGCGTCCTTGGACCGCAGCACGGCCAGGCCCTTCCAGGCGTCGGCGATCATCCACCACGAGCCTTCGAAGAAGAACACCTTGGGGCCCTCGCCGGCGAAGTCGGCGACGAAGGTCGGCTGGCGGGTCCAGGTCTTCAGGTCCGGGCTGTCGGCGAAGAAGATGCGGCTGTTCTTGCGCTCGTCCTTGAACCACAGGCGGTAGCCGCCCTGCGGGGCCTTGATGACGCCGGCGTCGATCACCCGGTCCGAGCCGAGGTCGAGGGTGTCGGCGCAGCTCCAGGCCTTCAGGTCGGTCGAGGTCAGGTGGACGATCTTCGCGCCGGCTTCCGGCAGGTTCCAGCGGTGGAAGATCCCCGGCACCACGGTCAGGAACATGTGGTGGACGCCGTTCTCGGTGAAGATCTCCGGCGCCCACAGGGTCTCGCCGGTGCAGGCGGCCGGGATGTTGGCCGTGCCGGCATAGGTCCAGGACAGGCCGTCCTTGGAAGTCGCCACGCCGATGGCGGTGGCGTGCAGCCAGGCCACGTCCTTGGGGTCTTCCAGCTTCAGCGTCGCGCGGCGGTTGGTGTAGAACATCCGCCAAAGCTTGTCCGATTTGTCCCAGGCGATGGCGACGTCGGCCGCGCCGTCGAACACCGGGTCGCGATAGAGGGGCTTCTTGGCCTCGGCGAAAGCGGCGGCGGGCGCCGTAAGGGCCAGGGCGAGCGCCAGACCGGCCAGAACGCGACGATGCATGATGCCTCCCATATTATGGGCATGCATTCTACATGATGTGCCCCTCTACCTCCACCTCCCGTCATTCCCGCCCTTGTGGCGGGAACCCCTCTGTCAGCCGCAAGGGCGGAAGGGGCGGACTGCTAAGCAGTCCGCCGGCTCTTCACGTGCGAGCGGAAGCAGGGTTTCCCGCCACAAGGGCGGGAATGACGGGAGTGTGGGGGAGGGCGGGCCACCCTCAGGCCAGCCACACCATCATCCGCGTCGCCACGCTCGCCCCGCGCGACACCGAGGGCTTGTCCTCGACGACGCCCGTATAGAGGAAGCCGGCCTTGACCAGCACCTGGCCCGAGGCGGGGTTGTCGGCGAAGTGGCCAGCGACGACCAGCTTGCGACGCCAGTCGTGCGCGGCCCAGGACAGGCCGCCCTGCAGGGCTTCGGTCGCCAGGCCCCGGCCCCAGAACGGCCGGCCGATCCAGTAGCCGACCTCGAGCCGATCGTCCTCGTTGGGGAAGAAGCCCAGCACGCCGACGACGCCGGCGTCTTCCAGCTCGATGGCGAAGGTGGCCGCGCGGCTCCAGTCCTGCGACTGCACGCGGGCCACGAACTCCTCCGCGTCGCCCAGGGCGTAGGGCCAGGGCATGCGGGTGGTCATCTTGGGGATGGCGTAGTCAGCGCCCAGGCTGGCGATGCGCGGCGCGTCGGACATGTCCGGAGCCCGCAAGGTCAGCCGCCGCGTCTCGATGACGGGGCTTCTTTCGATCACGCACATGGCGCGTCTCCCTTTCCCGGTCCTTCTTCACGCCGAGGCCGTCGCTCCGACAGGCCTCAGATAGTGCGGGACCGTGACGCTCCAATTGCCATGGTGGGGCTATTTCGTGGAGCGTGGACAAAACAAAAGCGGGCAGTCCGGCGTCCGGACTGCCCGCTTCGTATTCGTCGCGTCCGGATCGTCTTCTTTTGGAAGCACGATCCGAAGGGAGACTTCTGATCGTACTATTCGGCGGCCTGGGCCACCGGGGCCACGGTCACGTAGGTACGGTTGTTCTTCTTGGTCACGAAGCCCACGGCGCCCTGCACGAGAGCGAAGAGGGTGTGGTCCTTACCGATGCCGACGTTGGCGCCCGGGTAGAACTTGGTGCCGCGTTGACGCACGAGGATGTTGCCAGCGAGAACCTTCTCGCCGCCGAACTTCTTTACGCCAAGGCGCTTCGATTCCGAGTCGCGACCGTTGCTCGACGAGCCGCCAGATTTCTTGTGAGCCATGATGCTCTCCTAATCTTCGACCTGGTTTCCGCGAGCGGACCTGGGTCAGATCAATTCCAAAAAAGACCCTGGCGGATCTTAAGCTTCAGCTTCCGGAGCTTCCGAAGCCGCGGCCTTCTTCGGCGCGGCCTTCTTCTTCGGAGCGGGGGCGGCTTCGGCCTTCACCGGAGCTTCCGGGATGGTGGCCGGCACGGCGGCGTCGCCGAGGCCGCGGGCGCGGGCGTCGAGGATGACCTTCGGGGTCAGGTCGATCGCGCCTTCCCACTTGGTTTCCTTGCCGGCGCCCGAAACCGACGTCACGCGCAGGACCGACTCGGTCTGGCGGTGACCGCGGGTGCGGCGGTAGCCCTGACGGCGGATCTTCTTGAAGATCTTCACCTTCTCGCCCTTGCGGGTTTCGATCAGGGTGGCGTTGACGACGGCGCCGTCAACGGTGGGGGCGCCGACCGTCACGGCCTCGCCTTCGCCCAGCAGCAGAACTTCGCCGAACGCGACTTCCGCGCCAGGTTGACCGTCGAGCTTCTCGACGACCAGCAGGTCGCCGGCTTGGACCCGGTACTGCTTGCCGCCGGTTTTGATGACCGCGTACATAGGTTAGCGCCTTAAATAACGTGCTGTTCGCAAAATAACGGAACGCCCGCGAGGAGACCCGGCGGGCGAGAGGGGCGCACTTATAGCGCCGAAAGGCTGTGAGTCAACGGCCAAGGACGCCTCTCAAGCGCTTGACGAGATTCAATATGCGGCCCTGCAACAGGCGGGGGTCAGTCGGCCGTGGCGCTTTCGATCAGGGCGGCCTCGACACGCCAGGTTTCGTCCTCGGGGACCTCGAAAAGCAGGGCCTCCAGCCGTTCGCGGACCGCCGGACCCCGCAGCCAGAGCCGCACGGCCAGGGCCTCGGGATGAGATTGGGTCGGAGCGTCGCGATCGGAGCGGAAGGCTTCGGATCGGACCGCCTCGACCAGTTGCAGCCCCGCGTCCACCGACGTGGCGGCCAACCAGTCCTGCAGAAGCGGCGAAACGGATTCGCCCAGTTCGCCCAGGCCGATCAGCCACGGCTCCGGGGTGGCCTGGTCGAGCGCCTCGCCGATCGCCTGGCGCGCGGCGGCCGTGAAGACGCCGATCACCGCCGCCCGCTCGTCGCGCGGCCATGTGTGGAAGTCGCCATAGACGATCTTTCTAGCGAGACCTTCGGGATCGGTTCCCATGTCGCCGCAGTCATTCTGGGCGGCGAGTTCGAGAAGCCGAGGCAGGAAGTGACGATAATCCCTGTCGTCGCCGACCGTGGTCATGGCCTTGCCGGCGTAATAGCTGATCCGCTCGGAATTCAGCTCGCGCAGCGGTGCGGAGGTCAGGTCCGCCAGGATGCGGTCCGGGTCGCGCGCCGGCGCGGCCTCCAGCCGGCCGGGGCGGCGGTAAGCGGCGAACACGTCATAGGCGGCGTCGATGGCGGCTTGCAGTTCCGGACCAGGCGTCATGGCCACGCTTCTACCACCGCCAGGCGAGGCAAGCAGCCGTCGGCGCACGAGTCCTCTGGCTCGTTATTTTGTAACAGGCTATAGCGCGGGCGTGACGTCCGCCTTCTTCGCCTCGATCGCGGCCACCGGCTTTATGGTGGCCTTCCTGCATGCGGCCCTGCCAACCCATTGGCTGCCGTTCGTGCTGGTCGGCCGCGCGCAGAAATGGTCGGCGGCGCGCACCTTGAGCGTCACCCTGCTGGCGGGCCTGGGCCACGTGGCCCTGACCATCCTCCTGGGCCTCTTTCTGGTGATCGCGGGCCTGGCGCTGGAGCCCAAGCTGGGCGGCCTGTTCCACTGGGTGGTCGGCGGGCTGATGGTCGCCGTCGGTCTCTTCTATATAGCGCGGGGCCGCCACAGCCACGGCCTGCCGGAAGCCGGCCGCAAGGCCTACACTTCGGACCGGGCGGCGATCATGGCCCTGGTGGTGCTGCTGACCCTGTCGCCCTGCGAGGCCTTCCTGCCCTATTACCTGGCCGGGATGAAGCACGGCTGGGCCGCGTTCCTGCTGCTCAGCGTCGTGCTGCTGGCGGCGACGGCGGCGGGGATGCTGCTGTTCACGGGCCTGAGTCTCGCCGGCGTGCGCCGCCTGAACCTCGACTGGCTGGAGCGCTACGAGGAGACCATCCTTGGCGCGGCCCTGGTGCTGGTCGGCCTGGCGGTGGCGTTCCTGAAGACCTGACTTTCGCTTCCGCGTCCGGCCCCCTAAATAGCGGCCATGACCCAGACCGCTTCCGCCCCCGGCAAGATCCCCGTCACCGTGCTGACCGGCTATCTCGGCGCCGGCAAGACCACGCTGCTCAACCGCATCCTCACCGAGGAGCACGGCAAGCGCTACGCCGTGATCGTCAACGAGTTCGGCGAGGTCGGCATCGACAACGACCTGGTGGTCGGCGCGGACGAAGAAGTGTTCGAGATGAACAACGGCTGCGTCTGCTGCACGGTGCGCGGCGACCTGATCCGCGTTCTGTCGGGCCTGATGAAGCGCCATATGAGCATGAAGGGGGGCGGCTTCGACGCCATCGTCGTCGAGACCACGGGCCTGGCCGATCCCGGCCCGGTGGCCCAGACCTTCTTCGTCGACGAGGACGTCAAGGCTCGCACCTATCTCGACTCGGTCACCGCCCTGGTCGACGCCAAGCACATCATGCTGCGGCTGTCGGACAGCAAGGAAGCGGTCGAGCAGATCGCCTTCGCCGACCAGATCGTGCTCAACAAGACCGACCTCGTGGACGAGAACGACCTGCGCCACGTCGAGGCGCGGATCCGCAAGATCAACCCGCTGGCCCCGATCCACCGCGCCCAGCGCTCGAACGTTCCGCTGAGCGCCATCATCGGCAAGCACAGTTTCGACCTGGAACGGATCACCGAGCTGGAGCCGGATTTCCTGAACCCCGGCCACGGCGAGCCGGGCCACGTGCACGACGAGCACTGCGGCCACGATCATGGTCACCATCACCACGACCATGACCACGTGCATGACGAGCACTGCGGTCACGACCATCACCACGGTCATGATCATGGGCACGACCACAAGAGCGACATCCACGACGACGGTGTGAAGGGGATCTCCCTGACGCTCGACAAGCCGGTGGACGGCCAGAAGATCACCGTCTGGCTCAACAACCTGCTGGCCGCCAAGGGCGTCGACATCCTGCGCGCCAAGGGCATCATCGACGTGAAGGGCGAGGAGCGCCGCCTGGTGTTCCAGGCCGTGCACATGATCCTGGAAGGCGACTTCCAGCGTCCCTGGACCGACAAGGACAACCGCTACAGCCGCATGGTCTTCATCGGCCGCGACCTCGACGAAGCCGAGCTGAAGAAGGGCTTCGAGGCCTGCGTGGCCTGAGCCTGATCCCTCTCCCCTTGCGGGAGAGGGTGGCCTCCGAAGGAGGTCGGGTGAGGGGTTGCACGTACAGAAACGCCGCGACAGCTGATCGGCTGTCGCGGCGTTTTGCGTTTGAGAGACCCCTCATCCGTCGGCTTTCGCCGACACCTTCTCCCGCAAGGGGAGAAGGAAAGGATCAGCCGGCCGGAGCGCGTTGAATGCTCGGCTCCAGGTTCTTGACGATCTCGCGGGCGTCGTAGGCGCGGGGGTCGCCCGAGGGCTTGGAGCCCTTGTGCAGGACGATCTCGGCGCTGGCCTCGAACTTCTCGATCGTGCGGATCTCGGCGCGATTGGCGAAGAAGGGGTCGCCCCAGAACGGGTCCCAGGCGCGCCAGCCGCCGTAGCGGGGGCCGTAGTAGCGCCAGGACGGACGCCAGGCGCCGTACGGATAGCCGTAGCCGAAGCCCGGCCGCATGAACGGATCCTCGTCGATCACGGTGCGGGCCGTGCGGTCGGTGCGGCGGTCGGCCGTCTCGAACCAGTCGTAGCCCTGCTGCACGGTCAGCTCGGCGGCCCGATAGAGCAGGTAGCGCTCGACGGTCTCGCGGCCGGTCAGGCTGTTGCCGGCGAAGGTGACGCGATAGCGGTCGCCCTCGAGGCGGAGTTCGGAAAAGCCGCCGGACGCCTTCTGGCCGGGCGCGGCGGGCTGGTAGGGGGTGGCCGTGGCGCAGGCGCTCAGCGCGGCGGCCACCGCCGCGATCGCGAGCCACTTGACCTTTTTCTGGGACATGGCGCGCTCCTTTGCGACAACTCGTTACTCCCGTACCGTAACGGATGGCGCAGCTTTACGGTTTCGCCAAGGCGATCCGTTTCCAAAAGCGAAAAAAGGGGCTTACCCGCGGCCCTATCCGCGAAGGACGATCAGGCAGGCCGCGCCGATCAGCAGCGCCCCCACCACCAGGCCGAAACCCTTGCGGAAGGACGGCTCGTTCATCCACGTGGCCAGGGCCGCTCCGCCCAGGCCGTAGGCGCTCATGCTGATCAGGTCCATGCCGATGGTGGCGCAGGCGAACATGATCAGCTGCGGGACCAGTGGGCGGTGGATGTCGATGAACGGCGGCAGCACGCCGGCGAAGAACACCAGGATCTTCGGATTGGCGATCTGCACGGTGAAGCCGTCGCGGAAGGCCGAGCGGCCGGTCGAGGTCCGCACCGCCGCCAGGGCCGCGCCCTCGCCGGCGGCCGGCTTCAGGGCGCCGATGATCGACTTGATCCCCAGCCAGACCAGATAGGCCGCGCCGGCCATGGCCAGCACGTGGAAGGCGGCGGGGAAGGCGGCGATCAGCGCCCCCAGGCCCAGGGCCGCGGCCACGAACCAGCACAGGCTGGCGCTGTTCATCCCCACCACGCCCAGCAGCGCCGCGCCCTTGCCCTTCTCCATGCCGGTGGCGATGGCGAACAGGTTGGCCGGGCCCGGCGTGATGGCCATGACGAACATGGCCGCCAGGAAGGCGCTGTAGCGGGCGGGATCGACGGGCAGGACCATGAGCGGGGCTATAGGCCAGGCGGAGCGTTCCCTCAATTTCTTCCAGCCTATCCGCCCGTCATTCCCGCCCTTGTGGCGGGAATGACGGGAGAAGAGGAGGTGGTTACATCCCCACCGTAACCGCCACCCAGATCACGCGGCCCAGCGCGCCCAGCAGCAGGACGAAGGTCGCCAGGCCCTGGATGGCGAAGCCCAGGCCGCGCTTCTTGGGATCGGCCGTGTAGCTGAGCGCATAGATGATCCGGCCGAGGATCCACACCACGCCCGCCGCGGCGGCGAACAGGTCGTTCCAGTAGATGGCGAACAGCCAAAGCGACGGCAGGAAGATCGGCAGCCATTCCAGGGTGTTGGCCTGCACCCGCACATGGCGTTCGAGATCGGGATCGCCGGTCATGGCCGGGGCCTGGATGCCGGTGCGGCGACGCGCGCCGCCCACCCGCAGGATCATCCAGATGTAGCAGATCAGGGCGGCCAGCGTGACGATGGCGACCAGGGCGTGGGTTTGCATGGCGTGTTCTTCCCCCTTTTGACGCGGCTCAAGGCGGCGCGCGCGGGGGGAGCTTAAGCGTATTCAGGGTTGAAGCTCAAAGCCGCGAGGGCCAAGGCGGAACCGGCCGCCGCGTCCATGCGCTTTCAGCTTCGAAGACACCCGTCCGAACCCTTCTCAGGAAAGGTCTCGCGCATGCTCGTGAATTCCACCGCGATCCGAGCGATCGACTACGAGCCCGAACACGGCAAGCTGATCGTCACCTTCATCGACGGCGACGAGTACGTCTATGTCGGGGTGCCCGAACGGGTGACCGCCGCCTTCACGCGATCGCGGTCGAAGGGGCGGTTCTTCCAGCGGATGATCAGGGACCGGTATCCGTACAATCGGATCTGATCGACCTTCCCGCCAACGTCCCCCCGGTCGTCATCCCGGAAAGCGCGTAGCGCTTATCCGGGACCCAGGAGACTGGACGCCGCATTTTGACAGGGCGCCCTCACGGTAGCCGGCGTATCGCGGCGGCCCCTGGGTCCCGGCTCTTCGCTGCGCTTCGGCCGGGATGACGATTTAGAGCGAGAAGAGCGCCCTTACGCCTCCTCCTCCCCTTCTTCCTCAGCCTCTTCCTCGACAGCTTCCACCGGCGCGGCGATGGCGGCGGGCTTGGCCTTCTTGCCGCGACGGGGCGTGGGCGCGTC
Organism: Caulobacter sp. SRI_008; assembly: GCF_057586355.1. NCBI lineage: Bacteria > Pseudomonadati > Pseudomonadota > Alphaproteobacteria > Caulobacterales > Caulobacteraceae > Caulobacter > Caulobacter sp. SRI_008. Next base: position 83,529 of record NZ_JBYCZS010000011.1, on the reverse strand, counting down.
CTCGACCACGGCGGTCAGCGGCGGGGCCTCGGACAGAGGAGCGGTCAGGCCCGACAGGGCGCCGCCGTTCAGGCCCACCTCGGCCATCAGCTGGTCGAGCAGCGGGGCCTGGGCCCGATAGCGCAGGGCGCCGCTGACCACCTGGTCGGCGAGGTTGCCGCCGCCGTTCGAACCGCTGCCCGAGTCGTTGGCCGCCCCGCCGGTCGCGCCGTTCAGGCCGTCGACCTGGACGATGCGGATCGAGTCGATGGCCTCCAGCGGCTTCACCGACTCGGCGATGATCCGGTCGAGGTTCTCGATCAGCTTGATGCGGATGGCCATGGCCACCTGGTCGGCCGACAGCAGGTTGGCGGCCTTGTTCAGGGCCTCCTGACCGGAAGCGTCGACGGCGTAGCGGACGCGGGCGGCCTCGGCGGACAGGCGAACGGCCTGGGCCTCGGCTTCGGCGCCGATGCGGGTCTTGTCGGCCGCGCCCTTGGCTTCTTCGCGCAGGGCCTCGGCCCGGTCGGCGGCGGCGGTCTTCTCGGCCTCGGCGGCGATCTTGACGGCGATGGCCTCGCGCTCGGCTTCCTTGGTCGCCTCGATCAGCTCGATGATCTTCTGGCGGTCGGCGGCCTCGCGTTCGCGGACGGTCTTGACCTGTTCCTCGGCGGCGACGGCGAGGGCCAGCGCCTTGTCGGCGTCGGCCTGGGCCTCGGACTGGGCGCGCGACTTCTCGGCGACGGCGATGGCGCGGTCCTGCTCGGACAGCTCGATGGCCTTGGCCTTTTCGATGGTCTGGGTCTCGACGGCGCGTTCCTTGGCGATCTCGCGCTCGCCCAGTTCCTGCTCCACGGCGATGCGCTGCTGGGCCACGGCCCGGTCGGCCTCGATCTTGGCGGTCTCGATCTGCTGCTGGGCGGCGATCTTGGCGCCCTCGGCCTCGCGCGACTTCTCGGCTTCCTTCTGCGAGACCTCGGCGGCCTGGGCGGCGCGGCGGATGGCCAGTTCGCGCTCCTGCTCGAGCTTGGCGTATTCCTCGTCGCGGCTGATCTCCAGCGTGCGGCGCTGGGCCTCCAGGTTCTTGGTGCGGATCTGCACCTGGGTGTCCTGCTCGATGTCGTTGCGCAGCTTCTTGCGCAGCTCGATCTCCTCGGTCAGCCGCGTCAGGCCCTCGGCGTCGAAGGCGTTCGAGGGGTTGAAGTATTCCATGGCGGTCTGGTCCAGGCCCGTCAGCGACACGGTCTCAAGCTCCAGGCCGTTCTTCAGCAGGTCTTCGGACGAGACCTGCTGCACCTTCTGGACGAAGTGGGTGCGCTGCTCGTGCAGCTCGGTCATGGTCAGCTCGGCGGCCACCGAGCGCAGGGCGTCGACGAACTTGCCCTCGACCAGATCCTTCAGCTGCTCGGGGTGCATGGTGCGCTGGCCAAGCGTCTGGGCGGCGCTGGCGATGGCCTCGGCGCTGGGCTGCACCCGCACATAGAACTCGGCCAGCACGTCGACGCGCATGCGGTCCTTGGTGATCAGGGCCTGTTCGGCGCTGCGGGCCACGGCCAGGCGCAGGGTGTTCATGTTGACGGGGATGGTCTCGTGGAACACCGGCAGGATCAGCGCCCCGCCGTTCATCACCACCTTCTCGCCGCCGAAGCCGGTGCGGACGAAGGACGTCTCCTTGGAGGCGCGCTTGTAGAGGCGGGCCAGGATCAGGCCCAGGATCAGCAGGCCGAGCAGGCTGCCGCCGGCGATGACGCCGATTTCGATCAAGGCAGGCATGTGGGTAACCCCCGAAGTTTGGATAAGCGAAAAAGGGAGGAAGGGATCAGCGCTCGCGCAGGGCGTCGCTTTCGTTGCGGATGGCCAGGAACCGGGCGCCGGCGTTGCGGACGATGATGACGCTGGTCCCCTGGTCGAAGGTCTCGCCGTCCTCGTCGGGCTCGACCATCACGTAGTGGGCCTGGCCGTGGGCGTCGCGCACCCGGGCCTGGGCCGGCGAGCCGACCTTGGCCTGGCCGGTGACGATGGTGGCCACGCGCCCGACCAGGGTCTCGCGCGAGACGGCGGTGGTCTCGTCGCCGGGCAGGATGCGGGCCAAGAGGCGCCCCAGAACCCGGGTGAAGGGCAGGGCGACGGCGCCGGCCAGCGGGCCGGCGATCCAGATCGGCGCGGGATGTTTGAACACGCCGGCGATCAGCTGCTGCAGCACGAGGCCGAGCGTCCCGAAGGCGAACAGGAAGACGACGATGATCATCAGCAGCGGCAGGCGGCCGACGTTCAGCCAGCCCAGCAGCGAGGGATGATCCAGGTCGTGCCCGTCGAGGCCGTCATGGCCCAGGCCCGCGCCGAGGCCGGCGGCCTCGACCGCGCCGATCAGCAGCATCAGCAGCAGGGCCGCCAGGAACAGGGTGTTGCCGTCGGCGGCGAGGAAGCTCCACATCGCGGTCAGCCCTCCTGCCTGGCGGCGCGCAGGGCGGCCAGGCGCTCCTCCACCCGGTGGCGGCGGGTCAGGCGCTCAAGTTCGGAGAGCTTGGCGCCCTGGGCCAGTTCGCCGTCGGTCGGCGGTCTGGGCGCCTTGGCGCGGGCGGCCGACAGGTCGGTCAGGTCCTCGGCCATCTCGCGGCGGGTGGCCTGCAAGGCGGCCAGATAGCCTTCCAGCTCGGCCTGGCGCTGGGCGGCGTCGGCGACGGCGGTCTCCAGCACCGGAACCTGGGCCTCGATGTCGAGCTGGTGTTCGAGGGCGGCGCGGATCAGGTCCTCGCGGTCCTGCGAGAGGGCCAGTTCGATCTGGGCCGACAGGTCGTCGTGGCGGCTGGACTGCTCGGTCAGGCGTTTGGCGGCCAGATGCCGGGCGGCGATGGCGCGGCCGAGCTCGGCGCGCACCTCGTCGACGGCCTGGTCGACCTCGCGCAGGGCCTGCTGGCCCAGAGCGTCGGGCATCACCTCTTCCAGGGCGTCGATCAGGGCGTGGGCCCCGCCGCTGACGATGCGGCCCACCCGGGCGCGAAGGGAATCTGCCATCGGGTCCTCGTCAGGCGCTCGCCGGGCGGTCGGCCGCGGCGGTGATCAGGCGGGTCAGCTCGCCCAGGGCGGCGACGCGGCGGGAGACGATCGTGGGATCGTAGGCGGGGGCGCTGGGGGTGACGCCCCAGCGCAGCATCTGCTCGGTCAGGCGGGCGGCGGCGTCGACGAGCCGCGCCTCGTGCCGGGCCAGAGCTTGCGGATCGCCGCCTGCCAGCTCGGCGGGGGCGGCCAGCAGCACGGCCAGCAGCTCCTCGACGGCGGTGGTCAGGGCCAGGGCGACGGTGGAGTGACGGTCGCTGGCCAGCTCGGCCGCGCGCAGGGCCTTCAGGGCCGGGGCGGCGATGTCGTGGGCGGCGGCCAGGGCGGCGTCCCAGGTGGCGGGCGTCTGGGCGCGCTGGCGGGCCTGGCGGATCAGGCCGCGCACCTTGTCGCTGGCTGTCACCGCCCCCTCCAGTTCGAGACCGGCGAGGAAAAGGGCGTCCTCCTCGGACAACCTGACGCTCAAGGGTGTGTTCAGCGCGACCATGGATAGAAACGTGGTGCGTTGTAAGACGTTTGTAAACAGCTGAGCCGTTCGCCCGCGGATTACATTTTCGTCAGGCTCTACCCGGGCTGTCGGGAGCGACCGGTAGATCGGATCGCCAAGGCCTGGCTTCAAGGCCGCTTGAGTCTCGGTCTCGTTCGCCCTGGATCAAGTTTTCTGGTCCCGCCGTGGGCGAAAGCCGCGCAGGGCGGGGCAAATCCTGGGCGACCCGAACATTTTGAGTGAAATTACAGATGCGGCTCCGGACGTCCGGAACCGGTGAGGCGATGGTTTCTCCAAGAGGTGTCGCCCCTGGGGATAACCGCCGAGGGCGGAAGGTGCGACGGCCTCGAACGAGGACGTCATGTCGAACCAACGGATGTTGCTGGCGGGCTGCTCCGCCGCCGTTCTGCTCGCTCTGGCCGGCGCCGCTCACGCGGCCGAGCCCGATCCTGTCGCCGCGCCGGACGCCGTCGACGAGATCGTCGTCAAGGCCCGCGACAAGGCCGGCCTGATCGAGAAGCAGCCGAACAACACCGTATTCGGTCTCGACAAGCCGCTGATCGAGACGCCGCGCTCGGCCAGCTTCGTCTCCGACCTGACCCTGCAGCGCTACGGCATCGAGACCATCGACGGCCTGACCGCCGTCTCGCCCGGCACCTACACCGCCAGCTTTTACGGCGTGCCCGGCTCGCTCAACATTCGCGGCACTCTGGCCGAGAACTACTTCCGCGGCTTCAAGCGCGTCGAGAACCGCGGCACCTACTCCACCCCGATCGGCGCCGCCGAGCAGATCCAGGTCGTGCGCGGTCCGCCGACCCCGATCTACGGTCCCGGCAAGGTGGGCGGCCTGCTGAACTTCATTCCGAAGTCGGGCAAGAACGAGGGCGGCTATCTCTCCGAACCCACGGGTGAGGTGACGGCCACCTACGGCAGCTACAATCGCAAGAACGCCACGGCCCAGGTCGGCCTGCCCGTGTCGTTCGGCGACGTGGTCGGCGGCGTCTATCTCTACGGCGAGGCCGAAGACAGCCACAGCTACTACCACGGCATCTATCCCAAGCGGCAGACGGGCGAAATCTCGGCCGACTTCGACCTCGGGAACGGCTGGAGCACCGCCATGGGCGCGATGCTCTACCACTCCGACGGCGACGTGCAGACGGCCGGCTGGAACCGCCTGACGCAAAGCCTGATCGACAACGGCACCTACATCACCGGCCGCGACACCAGCCTGACCGACAGCGACGGCAACGGCCGCCTGACGCCCAACGAGATCGGCTACTACCCCTACGCCGCGTCGATGTACCTGGCCTATTACGGCTACCCGGCCAGCGACGCACTGCACACGCTGGACACCGGGGTGGGCATGACCAAGCTGTCGCCGCGCACGGTCTATGTCTCGTCGGCCGACTTCTCGAAGACCCGCACCAACACCTTCTACTGGGACCTGGCCAAGGATCTCAGCGCCGACAGCTCGATCAAGCTGCAGCTGTTCTACGACGACCTCGAGAACAAGCGCTTCTCGTCCTACGGCTATCCGGCGTGGTTCGACAGCAAGGTCTGGGAAGCGCGCCTGACCTACAACATCGACCACGACTTCCTGGACGGCGCGGTCGAGACCAAATCGTTCGTCGGCGCCTCCTACCGCGACTTCGACGGCCGCCGCCGCGAAAGCTACAACAGCGGCATGATCGCGCTGGACCGCCGCGATCTCTCCTACGGGGCCACCGCCACCGACATCCTCGGCAGCCCGTTCAACGCCGGGGACGGCGTGCAGTGGGAGAACGACAACTCCAGCCAGTGGAGCGATGTCGGCGTCTTCTTCACCAGCGACATCATGATCGGCGGCAAGCTGAACCTGATGGTCGGCGGCCGCTACGACGACTACGACGTCACCTCCAACGACACCGGCTACCTGTCCTACACGATCGCCGGCGTGCAGAAGGCGTCGAAGGGCAAGTGGACCTACACCGCCAGCGCCACCTACAAGCTGCCGCTGGGCCTGATGCCCTACATCACCTACGCCGAGACCTCGTCGCTGGAGATGAGCCAGGCGGGCGACATCGCGCCTGGTTTGGTCAACAACGGCACCTGGCTGTCGGACGGCGACCTGGCCGAGACCGGCGTCAAGTTCCAGTGGCTGAACGGCACGCTGATCGGCTCGCTGGCCGGCTACCGCCAGAACCGCACCCAGCTGACCGGCATCGCCGGCACGGTCACCGGCACCCGCGCCAAGGGCGTGGAGCTGGAAGTGCGCTACCTCGCTTCGGAGCACTTCAGCTTCACCTTCTCGGGCAACAGCCAGCACACCTCGGTGAAGGGTCCCGATACCTCGTTCCAGTACATCCCGGCCTGGGCCGCGGGCGTCTCGGGCGCCAACGGCTTTGGCGGCTCGTACGTGGTGTGGAGCTACAGCAGCGTCGTCGGCGCCGGCGACTACGACTACACCCTGATCCCCAAGTCGGTGGTCAGCCTGTACGGCTCCTACACGTCGGACGCCTACGACTGGGGCAAGGTCGGCGGCACGCTGGGCGTGACGCACGTGACCAAGACCTCGGGCGTGCTGCCAGGCGCTGTGGTCTATCCGGCCTACGCCGTGGCCAACGCCAGCGCCTACTACGAGTACGGTCCGTACACGGCCACGCTCAACGTCGATAACCTGTTCGACAAGCTCTACTTCACCCCCGACGCCGACACCTACGCCAACCTCGGCGCGCTGCCCTCCAAGGGCCGCGAGTGGCGAGTGACCCTGTCCCGGAAGTTCTAGTTCCCCTGCGGCGCGCCCGCTGCAACGGGCGCGTCGCTCCAACCTTGCGTGGAGCCCTGCGATGTCGACTTCCCCCTGGCGCGCCTGGCTGATCCTGTCGGTCTTCGCCCTGCTGCTGTTTCTGATCACCGCCTCGACCTTCTCGTCGCTGGGGGTGGTGCTGCCGGCGATGATCAAGGAGCAGGGCTGGGGCTTCGGCCCGGCCTTCACCGGCTTCACCCTGCTGGGGGCGTTCTGCGGCGGCTCGTCGTGGCTGCCGGCCCTCTTGATCCGCAAGCTCGGCGTGCGGCCGACCATCCTGGCCGGCTCGGCGGTGATGGTGGCGGGCTTCTCGTGCCTGGCGGCGACGCCGGGCCTCTACGTCTATCTGTTCGGCACGGCGCTGCTGGGCGTCGGCTACCAGATGATGGCCCTGATCCCCGGCACCCACGTGCTGGGCATGCTGTTCAAGAAGCGCGCCCTGCCGTTCGGGATCTATTTCACCGTCGGCTCGCTGGGCGGGGTGGTCGGGCCGTGGATGGCCCTGTCGGGGATGGAGATCGCCGGCGGCGCCTGGCGGCCCTACTGGTGGATGCAGGCGGCCGCCTCGCTGGTCGTCGGTGTTCTGTGCACCGCCCTGGTGGGCGGAAAGGCCTGGCTGGACGCCGCCGCCGCCGAGACCGACAAGGCCGTCGCCGAGGATGTCGAGAACGCGCCGGCCAACACCCGCGTCTACCGCACGGCCGTCGACTGGACCGTGAAAGAGGCCGTCCGCACCCCGCAGTTCTGGGTGATCCTGGCGGCCTATTTCGCCCACCTGCTGGGCGGGGTCACCGCCGTCAGCCTGGCCCCTAGCCACTTCGGCGAGCTGGGCGTGCCGATGACCATCGCCATCTCGGCGATCAGCCTGGAATCCCTGATGCAGGTGGCCGCGCGCCTGGGCGGTGGTCTGGTCGGCGACCGGATCGATCCGCGCTGGCTGCTGGCGGGCGCGCAAGGCGTCATGGCCGTCGGCCTGCTGGCCCTGACCCACGCCACGACCTGGCCGCTGATGATGCTGTTCGCCGTCGGGGTGGGCATCGGCTTTGGCATGACCGTGCTGGCCGTCAGCATCCTGCTGCTCAACTACTACGGCCGGAAGAACAATCTCGAGCTCTTCTCGCTGGTCTGCCTGGCGGGCGCGGCCTCGGCCCTGGGGCCGGCGATCGGCGGCTTCATGCGCGACCAGCTGGGCGGCTTCGCCCCGGCCTTCCAGGTCTTCGCCGCGGTGATCGGCGTGATCTTCGTCGCCGCCCTGTTCATGCGCCCGCCGCGCAAGGCCGCCGAGGCCGAGCCGATCGGCGAGCCCGTTCCCACCCTTCTGCAAGACGCCGCGTAATCAAGGATGTCCGCCATGTTCCACAGCCCCTCCAAGCACAAGGACTTCGGAGTCTTCCTGCCGGTGGCCAACGGCGGCTGGATCATCTCCAAGACCACGCCCACCCTCGACGGCCTCTACCAGAGCAACAAGGCCGCGGCCGTGGCCGCCGACCAGGTCGGCATGGACTTCGTCATGTCGATGGGCAAGTTCCGCGGCTTCGGCGGCGAGACCGATCACTGGGGCACGGCCCTGGAGTCGGTGACGATGATGGCCGGCATCGCCGAGGCCACCAAGAACGTCCGCATCTGGGCCACCATCCACCCGCTGCTGCAGAACCCGGCCGTGGCGGCCAAGATGATCGCCACGCTGGACCACATCAGCGGCGGCCGCGCGGGCCTGAACATCGTCGCCGGGGCCTATCGCGGCGAGTTCTCGCAGATGGGCGCCTGGGATGACGCCCTGACCCACGACGACCGCTACGTCCTGACCGAGGAATGGACCCAGATCGTCAAGCGGCTGTGGAGCGAGGACAGCGTCGATTTCGACGGCCGGTTCTTCACGATGAAGGACTGCCAGTCCAAGCCCAAGCCCTTGAGCCGTCCCCGTCCGGAGCTGGTCTGCGCGGGCATGAGCGACCGGGGCTTCCAGTTCTCGGTGCGCGAGGCCGACGTCTGCTTCATCGGCGGCCGCACGCCGGAAGAGCGCCGCGACGCCAGCCGCCGGGCGAAACTGGCCGCGCAAGGCATGGGCAAGACCATCAAGACCTACGCCATGTGCACCGTCGTCCACGCCGAGCGCGACGCCGGGGCCGAGGCCCTGGTCCAGCGCTACAAGGACGGGGCCGACATGGGCGCCATCCTGGCCATGCTGGAAAGCTGGGGCGTGCCGGCCGAGAAGCTGTCGAGCGTCGCGGCCCAGCAGGGCGCGTTCATGACCCACACCGTGGTCGGCTCGCCCGCCACCTGCGCCGAGCAGATCCAGGCCTTCGTCACCGACTGCGAGCTGGACGGGCTGATGCTGATCTTCCCGGACTATGTGGAAGGCTTGTCGATGTTCGGCTCGGAGATCCTGCCGGGCCTGCGCTCGGTGTTCTCGTGAGCGACTTTCCGGCCTGGATCGCGCCCAGCCGCACGGCGCTGGCGGTGATCGACATCCAGGTCGACTTCGCCTCGCCGGACGGCCTGCTGGGCCAGTACGGCGTCGACATGGGCATGGCCGCGCCGGCCGTGGATGCGGCGGCGGCGCTGGTCGCCGTCGCGCGGGAAGCGGGCGTGCCGGTGGTGTTCGTCGGCCTGTTCACTTCGCCCGACACCGACAGCCCGTCGTGGAACGAGCGCATGCGCCGTCGCGGCGGCGATCCCGACAGCGAGGCGGCCCTGTGCCGCGCCGGCCAACCCGGCAGCGCCTTCTATGGTCCGCAGCCCGTCGAAGGTGAACTGGTGGTGGCCAAGACCCGCTACAGCGGCTTCGTCGGCACCGACCTCGATACGAAGCTGAAGGCCATGGGCGTCGATACGCTCGTGGTCTGCGGCCTGACCACCGAGTGCTGCGTGGCCGCCACCGCCGCCGACGCCTTCGACCTCGACTACCATGTCTTCGTCGCCGCCGACGCCTGCGCGGCCTACGAGCCCGACCTGCACGAGGTGGCTCTGAAGACCATGGCGCTGAACACCGCGATCCTCACCGACAGCGTCGAGGTCGCCAAAGCCTGGAAGGAGGCCGCGTGATGGCCGACGGGTTCGCCAACATCCCGGGCGTCGCCGCCCCTTACACGGTGACGGAAGCCGACCGCGCCGCCATCGCCGCGGCGATCAGCGAAAGCGAGATCGTCGAGCTGGCCCTGACGCTCGGCAACATCCCCGCCCCCTCGGGCAAGGAGCTGGAGGTCGCGACCTACGTCTACGACTGGATGGCGCGCGAGGGCTTCTCGCCGCGCAAGGTGGGGGCCACGCCCGAGCGTCCGAACATCATCGGCACGCACGGCGGCAAGGGCGTGGGCAAGAACCTGCTGTTCACCGCCCACCTCGACACCGAGGCGCCGACCTGGAACCCCGATCTCGACGCCTACAAGTACAGCCCCTCGACCCTGGCCAATCCCGAGTGGGAGAAGTGCTGGCTGGAGGACGGCAAGCTCTACGGCTATCCGATCGCCAACGACCGCGGGCCGATGGCCTGTTTCCTGATCGCCGCCAAGGCGCTGAAGGCCGCCGGCTACGAGCTGGCCGGCAAGATGTATCTCACCGCCTGCCCCGGCGAGATCGGCCCCGAGCCGATCGAGGAGCATCGCGGGATCGCCTATATGGGCAAGGACATCGGCGCCCACTACCTGTTCCACCACGGCGGTGTCGCCCCCGACTACGCCATCGCGGCCGAGGGCTGCGACTTCGGCCTGACCTGGGTCGGCTGCGGCTATGCGGTGTTTCGGATCACGGTGTGGGGCGAGGGGGTGTTCACCCCGCTGCTGACCCATCCGGCCACGGCCGCCGAGCATCCCAACCCGCTCTATAAGATCGGCAAGCTGACCGAGGCCATCCACGCCTGGAGCGGCGAATGGGAGAAGGCCAGCCTGTACGAGAGCCCCGGCGGCACGGCCCAGCCGAAGTCGCAGCTGGCCTCGATCCGCGGCGGCATCCCCTACGCCTTCGGGGCCGGCACCGAGCGGGTGAACCTCTATCTGGAAGTGGGCCTCAACCCCCGCCAGCGCGTGGCCGACATCCAGCATTCGCTGGAGGCCATGGCGCGCAAGACGGGCATCGCCGGGATCGAGATCGAGCCGGTGGTCGTGCGCCACGGCTTCGAGGCCGATGCCGCCGAGGTGGCCCCGCTGGTCGGGGCCGTGGACGTCGCCACCCAGCTGTCGCTGGGCCATCCGGTGGCCAAGGCCGCACCGGTCTATTCCAGCATGTGGCGCGACCACAACGTCTTCAACATGCACCGCATCCCGGCCATCACCACGGGCTTCGCCCGCTGGCGGCCGACGCCGAAGGACCTGGTGGACAGCGCCCTGGTCTACGCCCTGACGGCGCTCGCGGTCTGCGGCCGTGCCGAGACGGGCGAGGCGGCCAACCGCGCCCCGCCGGTCTATGGCGACAACCCGTTCGGGGGCGAGTGATGGGCGCGGCCCTGGCCCAGGACGCCGATCCGGCCCTGTTCCGCAAGGCCATGGGCGGCTTCGCGGCCGGCGTGACGGTGGTGACCACGGCGCTGGACGGACAGCTGTCGGGCACGACGGTCAGCGCGTTTTCGTCGCTGTCGATGGACCCGCCGCTGGTGCTGGCCTGCCTGAAGCGCGAGAGCCGCACCCTGGCCGCCGTGCGCGAGGCCGGAGTGTTCTGCGTCAACATCCTGGCCGCCGACCAGGGCGAGCTGGCCTACGCCTTCGCCAAGTCGGGCTGCGACGACCGCTTCGCCCTGGCCGCCCTGGAGCCGGGCGCGACCGCCGCCCCGGTGCTGGCCGGCGGCGTCGCGGCGGTCGAATGCGAGCTTCACGCCGCCCACGACGGCGGCGACCACGAGATCCTCGTCGGCCGGGTCGTCTCGGTCCGCATCGACGAGTCCAAGCCGCCGCTCGTCTATGTGCGCGGCCAGTTCCTTAAATCCTGAGCGTGGCAGCCGAAAGTGTGAGCGGTTTCGGCGCCTGCCACGCGACCAAGAAAAATTGAGAGAGCGTTCGATGGCCTACGACGTGCTGGAAGTGAAGCCGATGACCCGCCGGATCGGCGCCGAGGTGTTCGGCGTCGACCTGGGCCAGCCGCTGTCGAACCGGCAGTTCGAGGAGCTGCACCAGGCCCTGACCCAGTACCAGGTGCTGTTCTTCCGCGACCAGCAGATGACCCACGACGCCCACAAGGCCCTGGGCCGCAAGTTCGGGCCGCTGGCCATCCATTCGGGCGTGCCGGGCCTGGCCGACCATCCCGAGGTGGTGGCCATCCACGCCGACGAAAATTCCAAGTTCGTGGCCGGCGAGAGCTGGCACTCCGACCTGACCTGCGATCCCGAGCCGCCGCTCGGCAGCATCCTGCACATGCCGGTCGTGCCCGACGACGGCGGCGACACCGTCTTCGCCAGCATGTACGCGGCCTACGACACCCTTTCGGATCGGATGAAGACCTATCTGGAGGGCCTGACCGCCGTCCACGACGCCAACCCGATCTACAAGGCGATCTTTCCGGACATCGACCGGCAATACAACTGCACCGCCCATCCGGTGGTGCGCACCCACCCGGTCAGCGGCCGCAAGAGCCTGTTCGTCAACCCGTCCTACACCACCCACATCGCCGGCCTGCCCAAGGCCGAGAGCGCGGCGATCCTCGGCTACCTCTATCACCACGCCGGCAACCCCGACTTCCAGGTGCGCTTCCGCTGGCGGCCGAACTCGGTGGCCTTCTGGGACAACCGCTGCACCTGGCACCAGGCGATCTGGGACTATTTCCCGGACGTGCGCTCGGGCTTCCGGGTGACGATCGCGGGCGATCGGCCGGTGTGATCTTCACGCCTTCGGAGAGCGGGACAGGATCCGGCGAATTCTCGCGGGCTGCAGCTTCGCGCGCGCGACGATTTCTTCCACGCAAGGCTCCGGACGATCCGGGGCGCAGGTGACGTCGAAGGTCGCCAGGGTTCTGTTGCGCTCGCTGACGCGCCGGTCGGCAAGACGCGCAGGGATCTTGATACGCACCGCATAGCGCAGCCTTCCGTCGGACGTCGGCGCGCCATCGGCGATGTGGATGCTCATCGGTTCGCGAAAGTCCCGTACGAAGTCGGGTTCCAGTCGCATGCGCGTGTCGACCGCCTCGAACAGCGGCTTCGTGGGTGGATGATCGCCGCTGTAGCTTGCGTAGAAACGGGTCGGGCCGGCGGGCGGCGTTGTCGCGCAGGCCGTGGCCAGCAGCGCCAAGGCACAGGCCGCCAGCGGGCGTCGCAAAAAGTGCGTCATGGTCTCCCCCTCATGTGATCGTCGCCGGCGAGGCTATCGCCGCCGGAAATCCGCCGTCCGCTTGGCCATGAAGGCCGCGATGGCCTCCTTGTGGTCGGCGCTGGCGATCAGGGCGGGCAGTTCCTCTTCCACATAGGCCTTGCCGTCGACGATGCGCTTGGTCGCCTCCACGGCCAGGGGCGCGCGGGAGGAGATGGCTTCGGCCAGCTTCATGGCCTCGCGCAGCAGGGTGGCGGGCGTGTGGACGGCGGTGACGACGCCGTCGAACAGGGCGCGGGCCGGATCGAACTTCGCGCCCGTCAGCAGGTGGGCCTTGGCCCTCGCCGCGCCGATCAGCCTGGGCAGGCGCGTCGCCGAGGCCACGAGGCCGATGTTGACGCCCGAGGCGGCGAACACCGCCCGGTCGCTGGCCAGGCGGATGTCGCAGGCCAAAGCGAGTTCCAGCCCGCCGCCGAAGCACCAGCCGTCGATGGCGGCGATGGTCGGCACGCGCAGGGCCTCGACCCAGTCCATCAGCCGGTTGAAGTCCTCGACCGCCGCCAGGGCGCCGTCGCCGCGCACGGCCGCCTCGCGCAGGTCGTCGCCGGCGCAGAACACCGCGCCCCGGCCGGTCAGCACCACGGCGCGGACGTCGTCGTCGGTGGCGATCTCGTCCAGGGCCCGGACCAGCTGGGCCCGCAGCGGCAGGCTGAGCGCATTGGCCGGCGGGGCGTCCAGCTCCAGTAGGATGATGGAGCCCGTGGGGCGCGAGACGTGAAGCAGCGGCGGGATCGTCGGCGTCATGTCGCCAACCTCGCCCGACGCGGGCCGAATGGGAAGCGCGCAACCTCCGGCTCGACATGTGGTTTCATGTGCAACCATGCTGCGACGCACAAGGATTCCGCTTGCCAGATCCGGATGCTTGTCACAGCCTTCGCCATACCGGCAGGCTGAGCGCTGCCGGAGAACACGATAAGAACGACGGCCCGGCGGCGCGTTTTTCACTCGCGCCAAACCGTACCGCGGAGCGCAAACAGTCCTTTTGGCGTTCATGTTGCAGCGCCGAAGAGCCGGGGCCAAAAGCCGGGGAGTGATATGACCGCCGCGACCCTTGAGACCGCCACGTCTGCTGTCAAAGACCTCTACGAGATCGGCGAGATCCCGCCGCCCTTCCACGTGCCCAAGTCGATGTACGCCTGGACGATCCGCAAGGAGCGCCACGGCCCGCCGGGCTCGGCCATGCAGGTCGAGGTGGTGCCGACCTGGGAGATCGGCGAGGACGAGGTGCTGGTCCTCGTGATGGCCGCGGGGGTGAACTACAACGGCATCTGGGCCGCCCTGGGCGAGCCGATCAGCCCGCTCGACGGCCACAAGCATCCCTTCCACGTCGCCGGCTCCGACGCCTCCGGGATCGTCTGGGCGGTGGGCGCCAAGGTGAAGCGCTGGAAGCTGGGCGACGAGGTCGTTATCCACTGCAATCAGGACGACGGCGACGACGAGGAGTGCAACGGCGGCGACCCGATGTATTCGTCCAGCCAGCGGATCTGGGGCTACGAGACGCCGGACGGCAGCTTCGCCCAGTTCTGCCGCGTGCAGTCGCGCCAGCTGATGCCCAGGCCCCGCCACCTCACCTGGGAAGAGGCGGCCTGCTACACCCTCACCCTCGCCACCGCCTACCGCATGCTGTTCGGCCACAAGCCGCACGAGCTGAAGCCCGGCCAGAACGTGCTGGTCTGGGGCGCGTCCGGCGGCCTCGGCGTCTTCGCCGTGCAGCTGGCGGCGGTGGCCGGGGCCAACGCCATCGGCGTGGTCAGCGACGACGACAAGCGCGAGTTCGTGCTGTCGATGGGCGCCAAGGCGGTGCTGAACCGCAAGGAATTCAACTGCTGGGGCCAGCTGCCCAAGGTCAACGGCCCGGAGTTCTCCGACTACATGAAGGAGAGCCGCAAGTTCGGCAAAGCCATCTGGCAGATCACCGGCAACAAGGACGTCGACCTGGTGTTCGAGCACCCGGGGGAGTCGACCTTCCCCGTCTCGGTGTTCGTCGTGAAGCGCGGCGGCATGGTGGCCATCTGCGCCGGCACCAGCGGTTTCAACCTGACCATGGACGCCCGCTTCCTGTGGATGCGGCAGAAACGCGTGCAGGGCAGCCACTTCGCCAACCTGATGCAGGCCAGCGCCGCCAACCAGCTGGTCATCGACCGCCGCGTCGATCCCTGCCTGTCGGAAGTGTTCCCCTGGGACCAGATCCCCGCCGCCCACGAGAAGATGCTGGCCAACCAGCACCTGCCCGGCAACATGGGCGTGCTGGTCTGCGCCCAGCGCCCCGGCCTGCGGACCTTCGAGGAGGTGCAGGAGCTGGCTGGGGAGGGGTAGGGGCGTTCAACCCCACCGCCGTCATCCCGGAAAGCCCGCAGGGCTTATCCGGGACCCAGGGGCCGCCGCACCGCGTCGCCGCCGACGCCGGGAGCCAGCCGACCCGCCTGCGCCCAGTCCCCTGGGTCCCGGCTCTACGCTGCGCTCCGGCCGGGATGACGAATTTGGGTGGGGCGCGAGAATGCGGCGCCTGCGTCCAAGACAGCGCCGTCGGAACCGCGTCCCTCTCCCTCCAGTTTCGCCTCTGAAGGAGCATCGCCCATGACCGACATCACCTACACCATCGTCGAGCACGACGGCGGCTGGGCCTACAAGCTGGGCGCGGTGTTCTCCGAGACCTTCCGGACGCACGACGCGGCATTGGCCGCCGCCAAGCGCGCGGCCGGCGAGCAGAAGGTGGCGGGCGATACGGTCGGCATCACCTACGAGGACGAGCGCGGCCAGTGGCGCGAGGAGCTGTCGGACGGCCACGACCGTCCGACGACGCACGTGAAGGACTAGGACTTCGCAGGCTGCGGCTTGGGGAACCACAGGGCGTTGACGATCACCCAGCGGTCCCCGAACCGGCCCAGATTGAGGTGGTCGACGAACCAGGGCGTCTCCACGCGCGCCACCGCGGCGTTGCCGGCGACGTCCAGGACCCTCACGCTGCGGTCCCACTTTTCGCGCGGCGTGCGCAGGGCGCCCTGCCGCGTCAGGCCCACGAGTTCGTCGCGGGTCATGCGCCGAAGGCCCAGGGTCTCGTCGGGATCCGGCCGCGAGCGCACGGCGCGCTTGGCGAGGTCAGGGTGCAGGACCCGGGCGACGCGGGCCGGATCGCCCTCCAGCTGGCCGTCCACATAGTCATAGACCGCCGCCTCGACCGCCTTCACGGTCGCCGGATCGAGCGCTTGCGCGGGGCTTTCAGCCACGGCGGCGTTCGTCGAGGACGCCGGCGGGACCGCACCGCCGAGCGCGATGGCGGCGAGCATGGCTGCGATCATGGAAGTCTCCGATAGGGCCGCTCGCGAAAGGGAGCGGGGCAACAAACCATGGTTTCGCGGAAGGGGCGCGCCCGTTTTCCGCGAGCCGAGCGGAAATGGCGGAGAAGGATCGGGAGACTATTTCGATCCATCACGTATCGAAATGGGGATTGGCAACCCCGCCGCCCCGTCGCACAGTCTCGCCCTGACATTCGCGGAGGGGCGTCATGGGGTGGAAGAGCAAGGTCGCGCTGGGCACGGTCGGCGTCGTCGCGGTGCTGGCCGGTGTGGTCGTGGTGCGCACGGCGACCTTCAAGCCGCCGGCCCCGGCGGGCGACGTTCCCCTGGCGGCCGCCCGTCCGTTCGACGCCGCCAAGGCCGCCGCCCACCTGGGCGAGGCCGTCCGCTTCCAGACCGTCAGCCACCAGGACGCCGCGCAGAACGATCTGGCGCAATGGGACGCCCTGCACGCCTGGCTGCAGGCCACCTATCCGGCCGCCCACAAGGCCATGACCCGCGAGGTCGTCGGCGGCCACGCCCTGATCTACACCTGGAAGGGCTCGGACCCGTCGCTGCCGCCGCTGGTGCTGATGGCCCACCAGGACGTGGTGCCGGTGACCCCCGGCACCGAGAAGGACTGGAAGCATCCGCCGTTCGCCGGCGTGGTGGCTGACGGCGCGGTCTGGGGCCGCGGTTCGGTCGACGACAAGGGCTCGCTGATCGGCCTCTTCGAAGCGGTTGATGGCCTGGCGGCCGGCGGTTTCACGCCCAAGCGCACCGTCATCATCGCCAGCGGCCATGACGAGGAGGTCGGCGGCGCCGGGGCCCGGGCCGTGGCGGCGACGCTGAAGGCGCGGGGCGTCAAGGCCTGGTTCGTGCTCGACGAGGGCATGGTGGTGGTGGCCGACAATCCGGTCACCCAGGGTCCGGCGGCGATCATCGGCGTGGCCGAGAAGGGCTATGGCACCATGCGGATCACCGCCTCAGCGCCGGGCGGCCACTCTTCGACCCCGCCCGCCCAGACCGGGGTGACCACCCTCGCCCGCGCCGTGCTGGCCATCGCCGACCACCCGCATCCAATGACGTTCTCAGGTCCCGGCGCCGACATGCTGAAGGCCCTGGCCCCCAGCGCCTCGCCGGTGGTGAAGATGGCGGCGGCCAACACCTGGCTGTTCTCGCCGCTGCTGATCAAGCAGACGGCCCGCTCGCCGGCCGGGGCGGCCATGCTGCACACCACCACGGCCCCGACCATGCTGAAGGGCTCGCCCAAGGACAACGTCCTGCCGCAGGACGCCACGGCCTGGATCAACTACCGTATCGCGCCGGGCGACACCGCCGACGCCGTGATGGCCCGCGCCAAGAAGGCCGTCGGCGACCTGCCGGTGACCTTCGCCTGGGAGCGCCAGCCCAACGATCCCTCGCCGGTGTCGTCGACCTCTTCCGGCGGCTGGAAGACCCTGGCCTCGCTGGCCGGAAACGAGAGCGGCGCGCCGGTCGCCCCGGGCCTCGTCATCGCCGCCACCGACAGCCGCTTCATGTCGCCGATCGCCGACGACATCTACCGCTTCCAGCCGATCACCCTGTCGATGGACGGCACCAAGATGATCCACGGCACCAACGAGCACATGACCGTGGCCAATCTCGAGGAGATGGTGCGCTTCTACCAGCGGCTGGTGGAGACGGCGGGGCGCTGATCGCGTCCATACCTCTCCCGTAAAATCCCCGCGAAAGCGGGGACCCAGGTGTTTTATCGTTGAGCGCCATGGGTTGCAGAAAAAGCCTGGGTCCCCGCTTTCGCGGGGATTTTGCGGGAGAGGACGTTCACGCCCTTAAAATGCCGGGCTACTGACGCTAGAACCCCGATCATGCCCGCCGACGACGCTCGTATCGCTTCCACCGCCGCTGGCGCCGCCAAGGCCCCGCCCGCCAAGTTCGGCAAGGGCTTCCTGTTCGACGCCTGGTATTACGCGGCTCTGTCGCGCGAGGTGAAGACCGGCAAGCTCACCCGCTACGAGATCCTCGGCGAGCCGGTGCTGGTCAGCCGGGGCAAGGACGGCAAGGTGTTCGCGATCCGCGACGTCTGCCCGCACCGCGCCGCGCCCCTGTCGGGCGGAAAACTGACGCAGGAGGCCGACGGCCGCTCCAGCGTCGAGTGCCCCTATCACGGCTGGCGGTTCGGTTCGGACGGCGTCTGCGCCTCCATCCCCTCGCTGACCAGCGACCAGAGCCTGGAGGTCTCGCGCATCCGCGTGCGGCGCTATCCCGCGGCCGAGAGCCAGGGGATGGTTTTCGTCTGGATCAGCGCCGACCCGCGCTTCGACGGCGAGCCGCCCGAACCGCCGCCCGAGTTTCCCGGCGTGGTCGGCGGCCAGGCCAAGATCGTCGACTCGATGATCTTCGAGACCCACATGGACCACGCGGTGGTCGGGCTGATGGACCCCACCCACGCCCCCTATGTGCACGAGGCCTGGTGGGCCCGCTCGTCCAAGCGCCAGTCGGAGAAGACCAAGGTCTTCGCGCCCTCGCCCGAGGGCTTCGTCATGCGCCGCCACGGGCGCAGCAAGGCCAACCGCCTGTACGACATCCTCGGCGGTGCGCCGGAGATCGAGATCACCTTCCGCCTGCCCGGCTATCGCTGGGAGCACATCGTGGTGGGCAAGCATCAGGTGCTGGCCCTGACCTGCCTGACGCCGCTGACCGAGACCAGCACGCGGATCAGCCAGCTGATCTGGTCGGACCATCCGGTGATGGCCTTCCGCGCCCTGATCGCCCCCTTCGCCCGCGAGTTCCTGCGCCAGGACGGCCGCATGGTGAACCTGCAGAACGAGGGGCTGAAATACGACCCGGCCCTGATCTGGATCGATGACGCCGACACCCAGGCCAAGTGGTACCAGCAGCTGAAGCGCGAATGGACCGCCAGCCGCGCCGAGGGCCGGCCCTTCGTCAATCCGGTCAAGGAAACCACGCTGAAGTGGCGCAGCTGAGCGACCGGCTTGGCGTCCATCTGGGCGACGAATACGACCGCGATCTGCGCGCGGCGCTGCTGACGGCGTTGCTGGAAAGCGGCGCGACGCTGAAGGACCGCTGGTCCGGCGTTGGCGGTTCGCAGGACGTCTCGCACGAGGCGTGGGAAACCGCCCACGGTGTCGTGGTGGTCGAAGCCGAGACCTATGTCGGCCTGTCGATCGAGGGGCCGACGGAGGCCGTCGAGGCCGTGATCGCACGGCTGGCGCAGGTGCGCGGGCGGCCGCCGGCGCCCCAGCCGCCTTCGACGCCGCTTCGCCCGGTCGTTCGCCGGCTGGTCTCGCTGCTGCGGACCCTGCCCGACGCGGCCGGCTGGCGGTGGTGCGCGCTGGCGGCCGTGATCTGCGGCGCGCTGATGGCGGCGATCGGGTTCGCGACTGGCCTCTATCGCCTGACCGAGACGGCGCCGGGCCTGCCGCTGAGGCTGCTGCTGGTCTGGATCATCCCAGCGCTCGGTGAAGAGCTACCGTTCCGCGGCCTGCTGCTGCCAGGCCGCGACGAAACCCGCCGGCCCTGGCTGTGGGTCGCCGTCTCGACGGCGCTCTACGTCGCCTGGCACCCGCTGGAGACCCTGACCTTCCTGCCGCACGCGACGACGTTCCTGCGCTGGGACTTCCTTGTCTGCACGACGATCCTGGGGCTTTCCTGCGCCCTGATGCGGCTGCGCACCGGGTCGCTGTGGCCGGCGGTGCTGCTGCACGGCGGCTTCGTGATCGTGTGGCAGACTTGGCTGGGCGGGGTCAGTGCGCTGGGGTGAGGCGGGGAGCGCGTGCTCCAGTCCCGCCTTCCTTTCCTCCCGTCATTCCCGCCCTTGTGGCGGGAAACCCTCTGTCAGCCGCAAGGGCGGATG
The DNA here is from genome assembly GCF_057586355.1 of Caulobacter sp. SRI_008. Classification (NCBI taxonomy): domain Bacteria; kingdom Pseudomonadati; phylum Pseudomonadota; class Alphaproteobacteria; order Caulobacterales; family Caulobacteraceae; genus Caulobacter; species Caulobacter sp. SRI_008. The sequence continues at coordinate 63,779 of NZ_JBYCZS010000011.1, read as the reverse complement.
GGGCGGACTGCTGAGCAGTCCGCTGGCTCTTCATCTGCGAGCGGAACCAGGGGTTCCCGCCACAAGGGCGGGAATGACGGGAGTAGAGGGTGGCAAAACGCGGAAAGCCCGCCTGGCCAGGGGGGGGAAGGGCCAGGCGGGCTCGCACGGAGCGCGCGGGGGACGGGGGTGGGGGCGCGCCCCTAGCGTCCGTTAGGCGCGGTAGACGTAGGCGCTGGAGACGTAGCCGACGCCGACGCCGTTCTGGCCGACCAGGATCCACTTGCCGTCGCCGGTGCGACCCAGGGCCTGGAAGGTCTCGCCGGTGACGACCGAGCCGACGCGCTGGCCGCGGGTCGAGGCCGAGGCGCGCAGGTTCAGGTTCGAGCGGGCGACGTACTTGCCGCTGATCTTGGTCATCGGCGCGGCGTCGATGTTGTGCGAGATGCGGATGCCGTTGCTGGTCTTGTAGGCCCCGCCGACGTCGTTGCGGGCGTCCTTCTTCTGCATGTTGCAGCCGACGTAGGAGCCGGCGCCCGCGCCGACCACGGCGCCGATGGCGGTGCCCGTGCCGCGGTCGTTCTTGGCCAGGTTCGAGCCGGCGACGGCGCCCAGCAGGCCGCCGATCACGGCGCCGGTTTCCTGCTTCTTGCCCGAGGCCTCGCAGCCGACGACGCCGCCCAGGCGCTGTTCGACGGCGTTGGCGGCCGGGGCCGCGGCCATGGTAAAGGCGGTGGCGGCGGCGGCGATGGTCAGACCGATGGTCTTCAGAGTGGTGGTCTTTTGCATGGCGAGTGTCCTTCGTCCCTTATGATTTTGCCGGGGCGCGTCGGCCCCGTGAGACGCAACATGGCAGGGCGAAGCTGAACCGCGCCGTCAGGCCGTTCGACAGAATTCGTTCATGTTGAAATTTTTCTCGGAGACCGGTCAGGCGGCGCTTTTCGCGCCCCTGGGGTCGTGGTGTCGAAATACACAACCAGAAGGATCGTCATGCGTCATGATGCGGCCGCCACGCGGCCCGCAACACCGCGTCGGGGAGGGATGTCATGAGGAAGATCGCTTTCGCGGCGGCCGCGGCCGTCGTGCTGGGCGCGGGGCTGTGGGGCTGCGGCAAGGCTCCGGAAGCGTCCAAGCCCGAGGTCCTGTTGGATGCGGCGGTGATCACGCCCGTGCCGCTGCCGACCACCGCCGACTATCCGGTCGCCCAGGCCACGATCCAGGGCTGGATCAACAACAGCGACACCGCGGCCATCCGCAACCACGCCTGGCAGATCTGGCAGGCCATGTCGCAGCCGTCGGGCCAGGTGTTCAACGGCCAGGACCTGCCCATCTGGGACACCTGGGCCGGCAGCAACGAAGTGTTCCCGCCGGCTCCGACCGGCCTGCAGGCGACGGCCAATACGCCCAAGACGACCGTGGCCGACCGGGTCAAGGCGCCGCGCTCGCCGCACCAGTTCATCTCGCCCAACCAGTTCCACCACGGCCGGGGCGGGATCCCCAGCCCGCAATTCGACGGCGCCATCACCGCGTTCAACAAGTTCAGCCCCGAGGCGGCCGCCTTCATCGACTCGACCCAACAGGGACCGGGCGGGACCTACACCTATTCCAACGGCAACGACCTGGGCCTGCTGAACGCGGCCTGGCCGGCCACGACGCCGGCCCAGAACCGCACGATCAATGTCTTTCCGGTGCGGGGCATCGAACTCAAGCCGGTGTTCGGCCTGGTCAAGGCCACGGGCCTGACGATCCAGCCCCTGTGGCAGGGGCCGTCGGGCTCGACCAATGCGACCAACCCGATGCCGCCGACCTGGACCACCTGCGTGCTGATCGACCCGACCTACAAGGGCGCGGTGCGGCCGGCCACGAAGGACGAGGCCGCCAAGGCCAAGGACGCGGCCGGGTTCAACTACTTCAGCGGTTGCAAGACCTACCTGTGGGGCGGGTTGGACACCTTCTACGCGGTCAAGCTCAGCAAGGCCGAGGCGGTCGCTTACAACGCCGCCAACCAGCCGCCGCCGCCGCCAGCCCCGCCGCCGCCGTCGGCCGCGGAAGGCGACTACGCGGTGCTGCAGGCCATGCACGTCAACACCAAGGAGATCCCGTTCTGGACCTGGCAGACCTTCTGGTGGCAGCCGGGCGGCGATACGCCCAACGGCTTCCCCGGCAGCAAGCAGGGCCAACCCGCCACGCTGAAGACGCCGTGGAACAACTACGCCAGCTGCACCGCCTACAACCAGACGACCACGCCGGGCGGCTCGACCATGACGGTGTGCTTCAACCCCTATCTGGAGACCAGCACCCAGATCCCGTCGGGCATCACCTCCAACTGCATGAGCTGCCACGGCGTGGCGGTGATCGCGGCGAACGCGCCCTATCCGGCGAACTACACCGCGCCGATCTCGTTCTTCACCGACACGACCTACTTCACCACCAGCAACACCCAGGCCGACTTCTCGTGGGCGGTGGCTGGTGCGGCGGTGGTGCCGCCGACGACGACCGCCAAGGCTCCCGCGGCCGCCAAGCCCAAGTAGCCTGATGCGCGCCCGTCCTTCGGGGCGGGCGCGCGCTCTCCTGATCCGATCCCGATCTAAGGGCCATGCCGCGCGCAACCGCATGCTGCGTCGCGGCATTGCTCGCAGGTGCGAAAGAGATCAGAGTGCCGGAAAAATAGAAGTACGGCGCAGGGGAGTTCGAGAGCCATGACCGACGCGGTCGCCCAGGAGTCCAAGTCCCTGATCCTTCCCGGCCTGACCGGTCTGCTGCGCGAAGCGGCGACCTCGGCCCAGCTGTTCGTCGCCGAGGCCAAGCCGGCGGTGAAGGCGGGCGTCAGCGGTGAGGATGGCAGGATCGACCGCAAGCTTGCCGACGCCCAGCAGCACGCCGTGCACGGTTTCGGCTGGTACGCCGCCTATGCCGAGCTGATGAACCAGGTCGCCGGCTGGGCCGAGCGGCTGGAAGGCGAGGGGCGCTTCGGCGAGATCGAGGCCCTGCTGGCCCAGCTTCTGTTCAGTGAATACGCCGCCCAGCTGATCGGCGGCGTGCCGATGAACCAGGGCGAGATCGTGCGTCCCGCGCACCTGGTCACCGATCGCTCGGTGATGAACCGGCTGTTCTCCAACGGCATCATGAAGCTGATGGTCGAGGGCGGGACCCAGGCCGTGAAGACCCGCGTCGCCCAGCGCCTGGCCGAGGCCCGGGGACGTCCTACGCTCGAGCACACCGGTCTCGACGAGACCTTCGAGATGATCCGCGACCAGTTCCACGCCTTCGCCGAGGAGAAGGTCACGCCCTTCGCCCACGACTGGCACCTGAAGGACCAGCTGATCCCGATCGAGCTGGTCGAGGAACTGGGCGCGCTGGGCGTGTTCGGCCTGACCATCCCCGAGGAATACGGCGGCAGCGGCATGGGCAAGACGGCCATGTGCGTGGTCTCCGAAGAGCTGTCGCGGGCCTGGATCGGCGTCGGCTCGCTGGCCACCCGCTCGGAGATCGCCGGCGAGCTGATCCTGACCGGCGGGACCGAAGCGCAGAAGCAGTATTGGCTGCCCAAGATCGCCAGCGCCGAGATCCTGCCGACGGCCGTCTTCACCGAGCCCAACACCGGCTCGGACCTCGGCTCCCTGCGCACCCGCGCCGTGCTGGAGGGCGAGCAGTACGTGGTGACCGGGAACAAGACCTGGATCACCCACGCCGCCCGCGCCGACGTCATGACCCTGCTGGTCCGCACCGACCCGGCCACCACCGACTATCGCGGCCTCTCCATGCTGCTGGCCCCCAAGCCGCGCGGCGTGGAGGGCGCCGACTTCCCGGCCCAGGGCATGAGCGGCGGCGAGATCGGCGTCATCGGCTATCGCGGCATGAAGGAGTACGAGCTGGGCTTCGACGGTTTCGCGGTGCCTGCCGAGAACCTGCTGGGCGGCGTGCCGGGCCAGGGCTTCAAGCAGCTGATGGCCACCTTCGAGAGCGCCCGCATCCAGACGGCCGCCCGCGCGGTGGGCGTGGCCCAGGCGGCGCTGGAGGTCGGGCTTTCCTACGCGCTGGACCGCAAGCAGTTCGGCGACGCGATCTTCGCCTTCCCCCGGGTGCACAACAAGCTGGCCATGATGGCGGCCGAGATCATGGGCGTGCGCCAGCTGACCTATTTCGCCGCCCGCCAGAAGGACGAGGGCAAGCGCTGCGACCTGGAAGCCGGCATGGCCAAGCTGATCGCCGCCCGCGTCGCCTGGGCCGCCGCCGACAACGCCCTGCAGATCCACGGCGGCAACGGCTTCGCCATGGAATACGCCGCCAGCCGGCTGCTGGCCGACGCCCGCATCCTCAACATCTTCGAGGGCGCCGGCGAGATCCAGGCCCAGGTCATCGCCCGGCGCCTGCTGGAAGACGGGAACTAGGGTCCTTCTCCCCTTGCGGGAGAAGGTGGCGGCCCCCCGGGTCCGGCGAAGCCGGCCCGAGGGTAAACTCCGACCGTCGGATGAGGGGTCTCTCAGACTTGAGACGCCTCACCCAGCCTGGACACCGCACGCAGCTTCGATTTCTGAGAGACCCCTCACCCGACCCGCTTCGCGGGCCACCCTCTCCCGCAAGGGGAGAGGGATCAGGCGCGCGGCCGCCAGCCGCTGGCGATCAGGCCGATCTGGCGGTCCATGGCCGCCGACATCGCTGTCGCGTCGGCGCCCTGGGCGGCCGCCAGGCGGTAGTTGGAGGCGTAGCAGGCCTTCAGCACTTCCACCGTCAGGGCGAAGTCGAGGTCGGGGCGCACGTCGCCGCGGCCGACGCCGTCGCGCAGCACCATCTCCAGCATGTCGGCCAGGTGTTCGTTGCGGCCGTAGGGGGTGACCCCAGGGTCGTTGGTCGGGCTGTAAGAAGCCGCGATGTGGGCCAGGAACAGCCGCACCCGTCGCGTCTCGAACTCGTAGTGGATGGCGAAGATCGAGCACAGCCGATCCGCCGTGGTTCCGCGCAGGAACGGCAGCACCCGGTCGAACTCGGCATAGAGATCGCCGAGCCGCCGCTGCATCACATGGCTGAGCACCTCGGCCTTGGAGGCGAAGGTCGTGAAGACGCTGCCCACCGACACGCCCGCCCGTTCGGCGATGGCGCGGATGGTCGTCTCTTCGTAGCCGGTCTCGTTGAACAGGTCGCGCGCGGCCTCGAGCACGCGCTCGCGCGTCGCCTGTTTCTGTTCGTCACGTACGCCCACGCAGTTCCCCCTCCGGACACGCAGCGCTGATTGCACATCGACCCGAACGCCCGACCCCAACGGACGTCCGCATCGTCATTCTTTTCGTTGGCCTGGCCGACCGGGGGACGATCCGCCCCCCGGCGGGACCGTCCTCAGGCGCGCGCGCCGGCGAGGATCAGCGTGAGCTGTTCGCGCAGGTGAGCCACCAGGTTCTCGACCGTCCAACCGTCGAAGACGGCGCGGCGATAGTTGGCGACATACACGTCCCAGGCGATCTCGGCCACGAGTTTCGTGTTGACGTCGGCCTTCAGTTCGCCGGCCTTCACACCGCGCTCCAGGGCGTCGTTGATCAGGGCGAACAGGTGCTTGATGTCGCCGCGGGCGCGCTTCTCGGCGGCGTCCGAACGGGTCCAGGAAACGGCGATGCTGGCTTGCAGCAGCGGCAGTTGCTCCAGGTGGAAGCTGTAGGCCACGCCGAACAGGCCGATCAGGGCGTCGGCGACGTTCTCGCCGTCGCGAGCCGCCTGCTTCATCTGGGCGTAGATGACTTCGTAGTCGGCGGTCAGGATCTCGTCGAACAGCTCGCTCTTGTCCGAGAAGCTGGCGAACACCGCGCCGGTCGACATGCCGGCGGCCTGGGCGATGTCACGGATCGTGGCGCCTTCGTAGCCGCGCTCGCTGAACAGCTGGCGGGCGGCCGACAGCACGCGTTCGCGGGTGCGCTGCTTGGCGAGCGCCCGGCGGGTCAGCTTCACCGGGGTTTCGGAACCGGACTCGATGTTGACGGATACAAAGCTCATGCGGCGGCCTCCAGGCGGGCGAGCGCGGCTTCAGCGCGCTTTTCAAATTCGATGCAGTACTCGTCGACGACGTTTTGAAGGACGTCGGCGTAGCGGCGGGCGAGGTCGCGCCCATCCTGGGCGGCGTCTCGAAGGTCGATGATCAGTTGGCGGACTTCCGCCAGGGCTTCTTCCCGTTCGGAGGGAGCCGCGGTGAGCCGGGCGCTCTGCGACATGTCGTCTTCTCTCCAGACCGACCGCGGAAACAAACTGCGCTGAACGATCCGCGGCTGGGTGTCGATCATGTTCAACGAACGCGCACTGTGAATTCAGGTGGGGCCGTCTACCCTTGTGCGCAAGGGATTTCAACCCACAAATATAGCCAAAATCGATGAACCTTGGCTGGTTTTCGTTCTATGGTAGCGCTCATCATCCGTCGATGCGACAAATGCACTCAACGAACACACTCGCCGAACGTGTTCTGTGAACTTTGGGGTGAGTTGGGCGGTGCTGGCGTTCCCGGGGGCTCCGGCCTAGGTTGAGCCATGGCCAACCTGTTTCAGATCCTGATCCCCGTCGCCCTGTTCGCCGTGCTGGCGACGTTGTGCGTCGGGATCTACGCCCTGTTCCGCGGCGGCGACTTCGGCCGGTCCTATTCCAACCGGCTGATGCGGCTGCGCGTGGTGCTGCAGTTCGTCGCCGTGCTGGTGCTGGTGGCCGCCTTCTGGTGGAGCCACCGTTAGCTTTACTAGTCTGCTGATTTTGCAGCTTTGTTTCAGAGGGTAACGGGATGGTCGTCCTGAACCGCATCTATACCCGCACGGGCGACAAGGGCTCGACGCGGCTGTCGACGGGCGAGCCGGTCAGCAAGGCTTCCCTGCGGGTCGAGGCCTATGGCGGGGTCGACGAGACCAACGCCTTCATCGGCGTCGCCCGCCAGCACGCGAGCGAGGATCCCGAGCTCGACGCCATGCTGGAGCGGATCCAGAACGACCTCTTCGACCTCGGCGCGGATCTGGCCACCCCCGAGCAGAACGAAAAGCCCGAATGGGAGCCGCTGCGTGTGGTCGAGGCCCAGGTCGAGCGTCTGGAGGCCGAGATCGACCTGATCAACGAACGTCTCTCGCCCCTGACCTCGTTCGTGCTGCCGGCCGGTTCGCCGCTGTCGGCCGCCCTGCACGTGGCCCGCACCGTCTGCCGCCGGGCCGAGCGCACCTGCGTGGCCCTGGCCGCGACGGAAGGCGAGATCGTCGGCCAGCCGGCGCTGAAATATCTCAATCGCCTGTCGGACCTCTTGTTCGTCGCCGCCCGACGCGCCAATTCCGACGGCGCGCGGGACGTGCTGTGGAAGCCCGGGGCGACGCGATAACGGGAAGATCCGACGGGAAGACGATGCGTATTGGTATCCTGGAGACGGGCGAGCCGCCCGAAAGCCTGATCCCCGACCACGGCCGCTATGGCGGCATGTTCCAGCGCCTGCTGGGGCCCGGGCACGACTACACGACCTTCGACGTCCAGGCCGGCGAGCTGCCCAATGCGGTCGACGCCTGCGACGCCTGGCTGGTCACCGGCAGCTCGGCGGGCGTCTATGACGATCTGCCGTGGATCACGCCGCTGAAGGGTTTCCTGGCCAACGCCCGCGACAGGGCGCCGATCGTCGGGGTCTGTTTCGGCCACCAGGTGATGGCCGAGGCCTTCGGCGGCAGCGCCGTGAAGTCCGAGCGCGGCTGGGGCATCGGCCTGCAGAGCTATGCGGTGTCGCACGCGGCCGGCTGGATGGATGACGGCTCCAGCGTCAGCGCGCCGGGCTCGCACCAGGACCAGGTCGTGGCCCTGGCTCCCGGCGGGCGGGTGCTGGCCGGCAGCGCCTTCACCCCGTTCGGCGTGCTCGCCTATGGCGACAAGGCCATGTCGATGCAGTTCCACCCGGAATTCGACGTCGCCTACGCCAGGGCGCTGATCGAGAGCCGGCGGGGCACGCGGTTCTCGGAAACCGAGGCCGACGCGGCGGTGGCCTCGCTGGCCGCGCCCAACGACAGCCGCCGCATCGCCGTCTGGATCGAGCGCTTCCTGAACGAGGCAACCGGCGCCTGATCCCGGCCGTTGCAGGGTTGGGGGAGACGGAGATGCCGATGCCCCGCCCCGCCGCCCTGCTGCTGATCGCCGGCCTTGCCCTCGCGGGCGGGGCCTTGGCGGTCGGGGCCCTGGCGCAGGGCGAGCCGCCGCCCCCGTCCCCCGTCGTTCTGAAGACCGCCGCCGACTTCCAGTCGATCAAGGACCCGGCCGCCCGCTCGCTGGCCCTCTTCGCCGAGGCCGGCAAGGTGATCCAGAGCCCGCGCTGCCTGAACTGCCATCCGGCCACCCGCGTCCCGACCCAGGGCGATGATTTGCATCCGCACGACCCGCCGATGGTGGCCGGCGAGGCCGGTCATGGGCCGGACGGCCTGCCGTGCCGGTCGTGTCATGGCCCGGCCAACGTCGCGACCTTCGGCGAGCACATCAAGAGCATGCCGGGCGATCCGAAATGGGCCGTGGCGCCGGCGAAGATGGCCTGGCAGGGCAAGTCGCTAGGGGCGATCTGCGCCCAGCTGAAGGATCCCGCCCGCAACGGCGGCAAGACCCTGGCCCAGCTGCAGCAGCACGTGGCCCACGACCACCTGGTCGGCTGGAGCTGGACCCCAGGCGAGGGCCGCAAGCCCGCGCCGGGAACGCAGGCCCAGCTGGGCGAGCTGGTGCAGGCCTGGATCGATACGGGCGCCAAGTGCCCGCAGGCTTAGAGGCGGATCGACATTCGGCTGTTCGCGACCTTCAAATCCGCGCATCCCCGCGAAGGCGGGGACCCAAGCTGGATTTCAGGATGAGGCGTGACCGTGGATCGACCGCAACCTCGGCTTGGATCCCCGCCTTCGCGGGGAGGCTCGGTGAAAAATGAGCCCAAACCGGTGAATGTCGATCGGCCCTAGAGGCTCACGGGTGGGCCGCGGCCCAGTCCATGACTTCCTGCAACGGCGCCACCCACACCTGGTCGGGATGGGCCTTCAGCCAGGCCAGCAGTTCCTGGTGCGCCGGGTTGGAGACCTGCAGGTAGTCGCCGCCCACGCCGTGGAACAGGAACACCGCCACCCCGCCGCCGGCCGCGGCGCTCTTGGCGAAGTCGATCAGCTGGGCGCCGGTCACGCTCTCCGGAAAGCCGCGCGAGGGGACGTGCATCGGGTCGATCCTGGCGCCGGCCAGGTCTTCCGGCGTCGTCACCACGCCCCGGGCGTAGGTCACCAGGCCCGAGGCCCGCAGCGCCTCCAGATAGTCGACGCCGCCGGCCTTGCTGGCCCCGCAGGGCGTGGCGAAGCCGTGGCGGGTCTTGCCGTCGATGGCGGTCAGCAGGACGTTCTGCTGCTCGATCTCCTTGAGCAGGCTGGCGGGCGTATAGGCCTCGGCGACATAGCGCGGATCGGCCGGGAAGTTGGCCGCCGGGCAGGCGTGGAAGATCGTGTGGTTGGCCAGTTCGTGGCCTTCGGCGGCGGCGGCTCGCCAGCGCGGAAGGTCGGCCGCCTTGACGCCGGACAGGAAGAAGCTGCCCTTGAAGCCGGCCGCGTCCAGGGCCGGCACGGCGTTGTCGAGCTGCGAGACCAGGGCGTCGTCATAGGTTAGGGCCACGGCCGCCTTGGCGCCGTTCGGCCACTGCGCGGCGCAGGCGGCGGAGACACCGCCGACAAGACCCAAGCCCAGGCTCATGACGATCGCCAGCAAGGTCTTCATAGGCGCGCGCTCCCTAAAGCCGCTTAGAGAACGAGAAGCGGGTTTCCTGGTCGTCGGACTCCAGCGCCAGGGCGCCGCCGTGGGAGCGGGCGATCTCCGAGGCGATGTAGAGGCCAAGGCCCAGTCCCTGCTGCATCTCGGCCGACCCGCGCGTGAACGGCTGGAACAGCTTGGCCATCGTCTCCGGCGGGATGGCCGGGCCGCCATTGACCACCGCCAGCACGAACAGGCCGTCGCGGGTGACGGCCTCGACCCTCACCGGCTTGGCCGGGTCGCCGTGGGTCAGGGCGTTGCCCAAAAGGTTGGACAGCATCTGCGCGATCCGGGCCTGGTCGCAGACGACCGTCTGGCTCACGGAGATCTCGGACTCGATCCGCCGATGCGGCTGGGCGCTGCGCAGTTCGGCGACCAGCTGTTCCAGCGACTGGTTCAGCGCCTCTGGCGGGACGGCGCGGGCCTCGAGCCCGAAGCCGCCGCCCAGACGCACGCGGGCGAAATCCATGACGTCGTCGATCAGCCCCGCCATCCGCGCGACGCTCTGATCCATCTGGCGGAGGATGAACTCGGCCTTCTCGCGCGTTGGCTCCTTGCGCAGCAGCCGGGTTCCGCCGTTGATCGCCGCCAGGGGATTGCGCAGGTCGTGGCCGAGCACGGCGATGAACTGGTCGCGCAGCTCCGAGGCCCGCTGCGAGGTGGCCAGGGCGACCTGGCTTTCGGCAAGGCGGTCCTGGGCGTCCAGGTGGCTGCCGATCAGCTTGGCGAACAGCTCGAAGGTCGCCAGGGCCTGGGTGCCCCGCAGATTGGCCGGGCGGGGATCGATGGCGCACAAGGTGCCGAAGAACTGGCCGTTGTGGTGGATCGGCGTCGAGATGTAGCTCTGCAGGCCGTATTTCAGCGGCGTGTGGTGGTCGCGCCAGACCGGATCCTCGGCCACGTGGTCGATGACCACGGCCATCTGGTTGTCGCGGATCTCGTCGCAGATGGTGGTGGCGACCTCGAGTTCGCCGCCGGGCAGCAGGCCAAAGCCGATCTCGTCGCGCACGGCGCAGGCCATCCAGCGGTCCTTGGTGACCCGGGCCACCGCGGCGAAGCCCATGCCCGTGGTCCGGCAGACCACTTCCAGGATCTGGGGCACCACCTCGATCTTGGCGACCTTGGCGACATCGGCCAGCAGCTCGGGCAGGGCGGCGTCCCGAGGTGTCGACGCCTTGGCGGTCAGGTCGTCGGGAAGGTCGTCGATGGTCGTGCCGTTCTCGGAATCCATGCGCCCCTCCCAGAACACCCTGACAACCCACTGGGATGGGTTTCGCGAAGAGGCTTCCGACCTCTCATCGACAGAGCATAGCAAGGCCGGCCGCCAGGGCGCCATAGGCCGTGCGAGCGTCGCCGGACCTCAGGCCGCGACCCGCTCCTCGTCGCGCACGCTGCGGCGGAAATCCCGGGGCGAGCAGCCGTACTGGTCGCGGAAGGCGCGGCTGAAGTGGGCGCTGCCGTTGAAGCCCCAGCGGAAGCAGATCTCCGAGATCGACAGCCGGGCGAACTGCGGGCTGGCCAGGTCGTTGCGGCAGCGCTCCAGCCGGCGGGTGCGCAGATAGTGGCTGAAGGTCTCCTCCACGCCCTCGAACAGCTTCTGCACGTAGCGCGGCGAGACGCCCTCCTCGTCGGCCACCCGGCGGATGGTCAGGTTCGGGTCGGGCAGCAGGGTCTCGATGGTCTGGCGCAGGCGCTGCAGGTGGGCGCTGCGGGCGTCGGTCGGCCAGGCCGCGCCGCGCTCTTCGCCGGCCTCCAGCAAGCACAGGCCCAGGAACTCGGCCAGGGCCAGTTCGACGGGCCGCAACTGGTCGACGGTCAGGTCCTCCAGCGCATCGGCGGTCGAGCGCAGCAGGCCCGACAGGATGTGCTTGACGCCGCCTTCCCCCCGAAGGCGACCCACGCGAAGCGCGCGCGGCGCGACCAGGCGGTGGTTCAGGGCCACGCGCGGGGCGCGGACGAACATCAGCCGGCAGCGCGTGGCCAGCCGCAGGGCGGCCGCCTGGCCAGTGGGACCGAAGGCGATGTCGCCGACCGCCAGGTCTTCGCCCAGGTCGTCGCTGACCACCGCCGCCTGGCCGTCGAGCAGCACCGCCATCCACACCGCCGCCGGCTGGTTGGTGAGCCGGCCGGAGATTGTCTGGGCCCCGGCGTTGACCAAAGCAAACTCGATGCCCAGCGGGCTGGTCAGGCAGACCACCGAGGTCGAGGCCGGCTCCAGCTCCGACAGGCTCTCGACTGGCAGGCCCAGGCGCGACATGGCCTCGCGCCAGGCGTCGGCCCGCTCGGCGCGGGGGTAGCTGTCGGTGCTGAACGACCAGGCGCGCAAGGCCTCAGGTTCTCTTCGGGAAGATGTCGCGCGGAATGCGCACGTGGCAGCCCTGCTTGCCGTCGACCACCTGGGTGACGCCGAAATCGGAGGCCACGCTCATCAGCGAATAGGCGTCGTTCTTGGTCAGGCCGACGTGATCGGACAGCAGGCTCAGCATGTTGAGGGAGGCTTGGCGCATGGCCACGTTGAGATCCTCGTCGAACCCGTGGACGATCCACCACTTGGGGGTCTCCAGCAAAGGCCCCGGGGTCTCGAAATCCTTGCGAAGGACGATCTGCATCAGGACGTTGAGCGAACTTTCGATCGCGGTGCCTGAAAGTTCGCCATCGCCCTGGCTGACATGGGGATCTCCGATGGAGAACAGCCCGCCCTCCACCTGGACGGGATAATACATCGTCGCCCCGGCCCCGATCCGCCAGTTGTCGATGTTGCCGCCGTGCAGGCCGGGTGGGATGGTGCTGACGCGGCCGTCGACGGCCGGCGCGACGCCGGCGGTGCCCAGGTGCGGACGGGCCGGGATGCGCACGCCCGGCAGGGCGCTCTGGCGGTCGCATTCGGGGCAGTTGGTAATCGTGCCGGGGGTCAGGTACTTGCCCGGGAAGTCGTAGGCGTAGAGGGCGCTGGCGGTGTTGTAGTCGGCGTCGAGCTCGTAGATCGTCACCCGCTCCTTCTCGCCGAACTCCTTGTAGAGATAGCCCCAGTTGGCCGCGAGGTTGGAGCCGTAATTGTTGCGCGGGACCATGCGCAGGTAGCGCACCTCCAGCACGTCGCCGGGCTTGGCGTCCTCAATGTAGATCGGGCCGGTCATGATATGGACGCCGGGGTTGCGGTCGTCCTCGGGCACCTCGGTGAAGATGCGGGTGATCGCCTCGTCCATCATCAGGTCGGGAGCGTCGCCGGCGTGATGGGTGACAGCCTCGGCCTGGATCAGGTCGCCGCTCTTGATGCGCAGGGCCGGCTTGATCGACGGATCGAAATAGCCCCAGTGGATGGTCTCGGGCGTGGCCTTGAGGTGGTGCAGGGCGCCGGGCGCGACGTCGGGACGGACCTGGCCGGGTTCGCAGATGAAGGGCATCGGGATCTCCGTTTAGGCCGCGGCCAGCGTGACGCTGGTCATGCTCAGCGAGCCGTGCTCGATGTGGTCGGGGGAAAAGCGGGCGACATCGCCGGGCAGGCGCGCGCCCAGCACGTAGAGCAGCGGCCAGTAGTGGTCGGGCGTCGGCACCGAACGGCGGGCGTCCTCGCCGAGCTTTTCGAACTCGACGGCGGTCAGCGGCTGGTCGTCGGCGATGGCCGTCTTGATCGCCTCGTTGAAGCGCTGCGACCAGTCATAGGGCGGGCAGTGCCGGTCGCCCCAGTCCATGGCCGGCAGGTTGTGGACGATGTTGCCGGTGCCGACGATCAGCACGCCTTCATCCCGCAGCGAGGCCAGGCGCTTGCCCATCTCGTAGTGCCAGGCTGGCGGCTTGGTCCCGTCCATCGACAGCTGGATCACCGGCACGTCGGCTTCGGGATAGGCCTTGCACAGTACCGACCAGGTCCCGTGGTCGAAGCCCCACTGGCGCTCGTCCAGCACGACCGGGATCTCAGGGGCCAGCAGGTCGCGCACACGGGCCGCAAGGTCAGGCGAACCCGGCGCCGGGTACTGCACCTCGAACAGGGCACGCGGGAACGAGGCGCCGAAGTCGTGGATGGTGCGCGGGTTGCTCATGGCCGTGACGCCGACGCCCTTGGTGATCCAGTGGGCCGAGACGCAGAGGATGGCCTTGGGCTTGCCGTGGCGGGCTTCGATCTCGGCGGCCATGGCGCGCCAGGTCTTGGTCGTGTCGTTGGTCTCAAGCGCGATCATCGGGCTGCCGTGACCGAAGAAGACGACGGGAAGGCGCGAGGTCATCTCAGGCGGCCTCCACCGGAGCGGCGGGCGCCTCGCCGCCTTTCAGCCGCGCCCATTGCGCCTGGTAGCGTGGGGCGAGCCAGCGGTTGAACTGCACCTGCGCGCCCTCCTGCCAGGAATAGCGGCCACGGATGGCGAAGCGCGAGCGCAGGCCCTTCTGGACCAGTTCGTCGACATGCATGTCCTGGGCGATGATCTGGCCCGCCGAGGTCATGATCATCTCCAGCCGCTCCTTGAAGCCGTAGCTGTCGCGCGCGCCGGGGGCGACCAGGATGCCGGTGTCCTGGGCCATGGTCTCCGGACCCGTCGGCCGCAGGATCAGGTAGATGACCATGTCGCTGGTCATCACGAGCGACAGGGTCGGCGGGATGTTGGCGAAGGTCGCCCGGCCCCGGTCCTCGTCCGACAGCTTGGGGAAGATCGGCAGCACCGCCTTCTGGGTCGGGTTGAAGCTGGCGTCGGGGTGCAGGGTGCCGTTGTAGCGCAGGAAGCCGGCGTCTTCGGGTTTCGCTTCGGGGAAGCTGGCCAGCTCGCTGGGGATGAAGTCGTGCAGCACGCCGCGATGCAGCTTGCTGGCGTGGTAGCCGTCGTTGTTGTTCTCGAACATCACCTTCCAGTTCCAGGCGAACTGGCCGGTCATGGGTTCGAGCGCTTCGGCGGTCTCGAGGTCGAAATTGGCGATGGCGGCTTCGACGGCTTGAAGGCGCGGAGCCAGGGGCGCGGCCTCGGCGTCGAAATTGACGAAGATGAAGCCCAGCCAGATCTCGACCTTGAAGGTCGGCAGGCTGACCTTCTTCTTGTCGAAGCCGCAGGTGCGGTCCATGGCCGGGGCGTTCACCAGGTCGCCGTTCAGCGAATAGACCCAGTGGTGATAGGGGCAGACGAAGCCGCGGGCGTTGCCCTTGCCCTCGGCCACCAGCATGGCGCGGTGCTGGCACACCGACGACATCGCCTTGATCTCGCCGGCCCGGTTGCGGGTGACCAGGATCGGCTCTCCGACGATCTCGGTGGTGAAGAAGTCGCCGGGCTCCTGCACCTGGTCCACCCGGCCCACGCACAGCCACTCGCGGTCGAACAGGGCGGCCTTCTCGAAGTCGTAGAACGCGGTGTCGGTGTAGCAGGCCGGCGGCAGGGTCTCGGCCGCGCCCACCTCTTGGGTGGAGCTGGACAGCCCGTCGAAGAAGGCGTCGCTGAACAGGGTCACGGCCGGGCGCTCGCTGAAAGGAAGAAGACGACCCAAGGCTGGCGCCGCTACCCGCCCCGGTCTTGCTCCAGCGCGCACGAAAACTTGGTCAGCCGCATGGGCGCGCCGCGCCGTCGCCCGCCGAACGGGCGCTGCTGTCGCCGGGGCGTACAGGAGGCGGGCTTTTGACCATACGCGCACGAGACGGGGGAAAGAGAGAGGGCGCTCTGAGGCAAGACCGTGGTTTTTCAGCCGCCTAGGCTTGCCGCCATACAGTCACCCGAAGGTCGATCCCATGCTCGCCGAAGCACCGCCCGCCCTGGCCACCAAGCCCCTCAAGAAGGGCGCGCAAGACGACTTCGGCGCGGAGATCCTGAACATCGACCTGCCGACCGCCTCGGACGCCGAGCTGGACGGCGTGGTCGCCGCCTTCCACGCCCACGGGGCGGTGCTGGTGCGCGACCAGACCATGACGCCGGACGACCTGATGGCCTTCATCGGCCGGTTCGGCGATCCGGAAGACCACACCCAGACCCGCTTCACCCTGCCGGGCTATCCGAAGATCTTCATCCTCTCCAACCGCGTCGTCGACGGCCAGCCGATCGGGGCCCACAACGATGGCGTCGGCTGGCACACCGACTACAGCTACAAGCCCGAGCCGGTGATGCTGACCATGCTCTATTGCGTGGAAGCGCCGGAGGAGGGCAGCGACACCCTGCTAGCCGACGGCTGCGCCGCCTGGAACGCACTGAGCCCCGAAAAGCAGGCCGAGCTGCTGCCGCTCCAGCTGCACCACAGCTACAAGCACTTCATGGCCACCCGCACCTTCGGCGAGCAGATGATCCTGTCGCCCGAGATGGAGGCGGCCAATCCCGACGTCGAGCACCCGCTGATCCGCACCCACCCCTCGGACGGTCGCAAGGCCCTGTGGCCCTCGACCGGCACGGTGACCGAAGTGATCGGCAAGCCTGGCCCCGAGGGTCTGGCGCTGCTGGACGAGCTGGTGGAGTTCATGACCCAGGACCGCTTCGTCCACGCCCACAAGTGGCGGCCCGGCGACATCCTGATGTGGGACAACCGCTGCACCCTGCACACCGGCACCCTGTACGACGACCAGAAGTACTTCCGGACCATGCACCGCCTGTGGGTGAAGGGCGATAAGCCCTTCTAAGTTCAATTAAGGCCGTCATCCCGGAAAGCCCGAAGGGCTTATCCGGGACCCAGGGGCCCGCGCACTGCGGTCGCCCCTGGGTCCCGGCTCTCCGCTGCGCTACGGCCGGGATGACGAGCGATAGGAAATGCGAACATGACCCAGACCTGGCTGATCACCGGCGTATCCGGCGGGCTCGGGCGCGAGATCGCCGCGGCGGCGCTGGCGCGCGGCGACGTCGTGGCCGGCACGGTGCGCAGGAAAGCCGACGTCGCCGCCTTCGAGGCCCTGGCGCCCGACCGCGCCCACGGCCTGGTCATGGATGTCACTGACCCGGTCGCCGTCGGGAACGCCGTGAAGGCCGCCGAGACTCTGACCGGCCAGATCGACGTGCTGGTCAACAACGCCGGCTACGGCCTGGTCGGCGCGGTCGAGGAGGCCTCGCTGGAAGAGGTCCGCGCCCAGTTCGAAACCAACGTCTTCGGGCCGCTGTCCGTGCTCAAGGCCGTGCTGCCGGCCATGCGGGCGCGGCGGGCGGGGCGGATCGTCAACATCACTTCCGTCTCGGGCCTGGCGGTCTGGGCCGGCACCGGCGTCTACTGCGCCAGCAAGTGGGCCCTGGAAGGCCTGACCCAGACCCTGGCGGCGGAGGTCGCCGAGCTGGGGATCAAGGTCACGAACGTCGCCCCCGGCGGCCTGCGCACCAGCTTCGCCAAGGGCTCCAAGACGATCGTGGCCGGCAAGCTCGCCGACTATGACGGCCTGGCGCGCGACGCCGAGCGGATCATGGCCGACCACGCCGGCTCCGAGCCCGGCGACCCGAAGAAGGCCGCCCTGGCGGTGCTGGCGATCGTCGATGCGCCCGAGCCGCCCCTGCACCTGCTGCTGGGCGAAGACGCCCTGCACTACGCCGGCTACGCGATCGACGGCCTGAAGGCCGACATCGACGCCTGGCGCGAGGTGTCGCTCTCGATCGGCTTCGATTGAGCAACCGGACCCCGCCCTTCGACAAGCTCAGGGTGAGGTCCGGAATGCCGCTTCAACAGTAGCCCTCATGCTGAGCCTGTCGAAGCACGAGGGCGGCCCCATCACCGCAACCAAGGACTTCCGCCCGTGACCAACACCCTGATCTTCGTCGACCTGGCCAGCGACGATCCCGCCAAGGCCGGCGAATTCTACGCTGAGGTGTTCGGCTGGCAGAACGACGCCCGGCCGCAGGGGATCTATCACCGCATGGTCCCGGGCGGTCAGTTCAAGAACCCCGACGGCAGCGACAGCCAGATCGGCAACCTGCATTTGGGTATCTTCGACGCCGCCAACGCCCGCCCGCATCCGGAAGCCACCGGAGTCGAGCCCCGCGCCCTGTCCACCGACGGCCGCAAGCCCCGCATCTGGATCCTGATCGGCGACGACGACAGCGCCGACCGCATCCTGGGGACCGCCGAGAAGCTCGGTGCGACCCTGCTCTGGCGCGACCACTACTGGGCCGAGTTCAACGGCTACAACCACGCCTTCCGGGATCCGTGGGGCAATGAGATCGTGCTGTGGGGCAAGGCGGGGCAGAACCCGGAAGTTCCCGAGAGCTTCACCAAGGAATGATCCCTCTCCCCTTGCGGGAGAGGGTGGCCCGCGAAGCGGGTCGGGTGAGGGGTCGATAGGCCTGGCCGCTGCGACAGCGGACAGGCTGGGTGCGGCGTCAAAAGTCTGAGAGACCCCTCATCCGTCATCCTTCGGATGACACCTTCTCCCGCAAGGGGAGAAGGAGCATTGCGCACCTGCGAAGCCTCATATTGCACCGCACCCAACACCGGCGCATCATCCGGCGATAATCATAAAAGATCGCCGGGAGCGCAGGATGTCGGACAAGGCCTATCAGCACGCGCCCGATCCGCCGTGGATCTTCCGCACCTATGCCGGCCACTCGACGGCCGAGAAATCCAACGCGCTCTATCGCTCGAACCTAGCGCGCGGCCAGACCGGCCTGTCGGTGGCCTTCGACCTGCCCACCCAGACCGGCTACGACCCCGACCACATCCTCTCGCGCGGCGAAGTCGGCAAGGTCGGGGTGCCCATCAGCCATCTGGGCGACATGCGCGCCCTCTTCAGCGAGATCCCGCTGGAGAAGATGAACACCTCCATGACCATCAATGCTCCGGCCGCCTGGCTGCTGGCGATGTATGTCGCCCTGGCCGACGAGCAGGGGGCGGATCGGGGCCTGCTGCAAGGCACCACCCAGAACGACCTGATCAAGGAATACCTGTCGCGCGGGACCTACATCTTCCCGCCGGGGCCGAGCCTGCGGCTGATCGGCGACATGATCGCCTGGTGCTATCGCGAGGTTCCGAAATGGAACCCGATGAACGTCTGCAGCTACCACCTGCAGGAGGCCGGGGCGACGCCGGAGCAGGAGCTGGCCTTCGCCCTGGCCACGGCGATCAGCGTGCTCGACACCGTCCGGGCCGGCGGCCAGGTGCCCGAGGAAGACTTCGAGATCGTCGCCTCGCGGATCAGCTTCTTCGTCAACGCCGGGGTGCGGTTCGTCACCGAGCTGTGCAAGATGCGCAGCTTCACCAAGCTGTGGGATGAGATCCTGCTGGAGCGCTACGGCGTGCAGGACAAGAAGGCCCGGCGCTTCCGGTACGGGGTGCAGGTCAACAGCCTGGGCCTGACCGAGCCGCAGCCCGAGAACAACGTCTACCGCATTCTCATCGAGGCCCTGGCCGTCACCCTCAGCAAGGACGCCCGCTGCCGGGCCCTGCAGCTGCCGGCCTGGAACGAGGCCCTGGGCCTGCCGCGCCCATGGGACCAGCAGTGGTCGCTGCGGCTGCAACAGGTCCTGGCCTACGAGACCGACCTCTTGGAATACGAAGACCTGTTCGCCGGCTCCCACGTGGTCGAGGCCAAGGTCGCCGAGCTGTCGAAGGGGGCGCTGGAGCAGTTGGCCCTGATCGACGAGATGGGCGGCGCCGCTAGCGCCATCGACTACATGAAGGCCGAGCTGGTTTCCTCCAACGCCAAGCGGGTGCGGGCGGTCGAGACCGGCGACCTCACCGTGGTCGGCGTCAACCGCTGGACCGACAGCGAGCCCTCGCCCCTGTCGGCCGGCGAGGGAAATATCGAGACCATCGATCCCAAGCTCGAAGCCGAGGTCGTCGCCCGCATCCAGGCCTGGCGCGCGGATCGCGACGCGACCGCCGCCCTGGCCGCCCTGGCCGATCTGAAGGCCGCCGCGCTTGATGGCCGAAACATCATGGAGCCCTCGATCACCGCCGCCAAGGCCGGGGTCACCACCGGTGAATGGGCCGGCGCGCTGCGCGAAGTGTTTGGCGAATATCGCGGCCCGACGGGTGTGGCGATCGTCGTCTCCACCGGCGAGGCCGAGGATGTCGAGGCGGTGAAGAAGGAAGTCGAGCGGGTGTCGCAGGTGCTGGGCCGCACGCTCACCTACCTCGTCGGCAAGCCGGGCCTGGACGGTCACTCCAACGGCGCCGAGCAGATCGCCACCCGGGCCCGGGCCTGCGGCATGGAGGTGGTCTACGACGGCATCCGCTCGACGCCCGAGGAGATCGTCCGCCGCGCCAAGGAAAGCCGGGCGCACGTCGTGGGCCTGTCGATCCTGTCGGGCTCGCACCTGGATCTGGTGCAGGAAGTCGTGCGGCTGATGCGGGCGCAGGGTCTCGACCACATCCCCGTCGTCGCCGGCGGCATCATCCCCGAGGCCGACGCCCTGATCCTCAAGCAGATGGGCGTGGCGCGAATCTACACGCCCAAGGATTTCCGGATCACCGAGATCATGGGCGACGTCGTGCGCCTGGTCGAGGCGACGGCGCTGGCGGAGGCTTGAGCGCGATTGATCGCCGCCACGGCCACGCTACCTTAGGGTGATGAAGCAGGCGCCGCCCCATGATCCAGACGTCCCGTCCGATAGAGGTTCGGCGGACATGACGCCGTTGCGCAAGGTCGCGAACGGCGTGCGGACGAGCCTGCCCACCGGCGAGATCGCGCGCGAAATGACGACCACGGCGATCTGGTGCGGCCTGCTGCTGGGCGTCTGGGGCGGCTCGCCCGAGGTCGGACCGCCGCTGTTCGTGGCCGGCGGCCTGGCGGCCGTCGCATTCTGGCTGGCCGGCCGGCGCGAGGACGCCCCCGATCAGCCCGAACTCGGCGTATGGCGCGCCAGCCGCAAGACCCTGTTCCAGGCCCGCTGGAAACGTCGCGCGCCGCTCGGCGGCCTCGCCATCGGCCTGCTGCTGGCTGGACAGTCCTGGTGGTACGGCGACGCCTGGGGCGTGGTCTACGCCCTGGCGCTCTGTGGCGGCTTCGGCTGGCTGGCCTGGAGGCGCAAGCCGCTGGAGGACTGGGTGGAGCTGCGGATCGACGCGGACGGCCTCTATGCGCGTGAGCTCGGCTGCACCGTTCCCTGGTCGGTGCTGCAGGCCGTGCGCCCGCGCGTCCGCCATCGCTCCGGCAAGCTCGGCTTGCGGCTCGGTCCCAACGACCTGCCGAGCCTGGACGCCGCGGACCGCGCGGTGGGAGCCGATGTCGAGATCGATCTGGCGCCCCTGGCGCTGGGCGTCGACGCCGTCCGCGCCGAGATCTTCCGCTACCGTCCCGACTTGGAGATCGGCCCCGCGCCGGGCGCGCCGCCCGAGTCCATCGTCACGCCGATCCCTGGCGCGGCCACCGAGGCCGACGGCCGCGACGACAGCGCCCTGGCCGCCGTGTCGATGCTGGCGGTCGCCCAGAATCCCGCCCTGGCCCTGATCGCCCTCAGCAGCTCCAGCGACCGCTGAAGGCGGGTCAGTCCCGCGCCAGTCGCCAGGCCGCCGCGAAGCCGACCAGCGCCAGCGGCACGAAGGCCCCGAACAGCCACGGACCGTGGGCGAAGGCGGCGGCGGGGTCGATGCCGTGACCGAAGCCCAGCAGGTTGGCCATGGCCCCGGCGGCGGCCGAGCCGGTCGCGCCGCCGATCAGCTGCACCGTGGGCACGGCCGACGAGGCCAGGGCCTGCTCCTGCGTCGGAGCGCCGGCGATGGTGCGCCGGGCCAGGAACGCCCAGCAGAGGCCAAAACCGCAGCCGACGGCCAGTAGCGCCAGGCCCGTGCTCCACAGCCCGCCGCGTGACACCGCCAGGGCCGAGGCCGCGACGCCGGCGAGGATCACCAGCGCGCCGGCGCGGATGGCCAGGGGCTCGTGCTCGGGCTTCAGGCGCGCGACCAGCATGGCGCAGACCGTCCAGCCGGCGGCGATGCCGCCGGTGACGTAGCCGGCCACCAGCGGCGAGGCGCCGTGGCGGGCCTGGATGAAGGCCGGGCCGTAGACCGTGAAACCGATGGCGGCGGCCTCGCAGGCGAACATGACCAGCAGGCCAAGGCCGGTGGCGGTGGAAAGGTCGGCGGCCGAGCGCGGCAGCAGCCGGTCGGGCGAGAGGCGGTTGACGGCCAGCATGGCGGCCATGGCCGCGACGCCCAGCACCGCGCAGATCCCGGCGGTGGCCGGCGAGGCGACGACCCCGGCCGCGCCGATCAGGCTGACCCCGACGACCAGCAGGGCGAGCTGGCGGCTGGGGATGCGCGTGCGGCTCTCGGCCCGCTTCTCGCCCGGCAGCATGACCAGCACGGCGACGACGAAAATCACGCCCTGGATGACGAAGGCCCAGAACGCGCCCCGCCAGAAACCGGCGGCGGCGAAGACCCCGCCCAGCAGCGGTCCCAGGAGGGTCGCCCCGCCCCAGACGCCGGCCACGGCGCCGTAGACGCGCGGCCACAGCTTCTCGGGGAACAGGGCGGTGATGGCGACGTAGCAAAGGGCCACCACGGCCCCCGCGCCCAGTCCCTGGATCAGCCGTCCGACGACGAAGGTGACGAACTCGGGGGCCAGGGCGCTCATGGCGCAGCCGGCGGCGTAGACCACGCCGGCGAAGGCGGTGGCCCGGCGCAGGCCCAGGCCTTGCGAGAACTTGCCGCTGCAGGCGCCGGCGACGATCGAGCCCATCAGATAGGCCGCCACCGACCAGCCGAAATACTGGTGGCCGCCGACCTCGCGGGCGACGCTGGGCATGATGGTGGCGGTGACCAGGGTGTCGGCGGCGTTCAGCCAGATGCCCAGGCACAGCAGGCCAAAACGCGGCAGCAAGGCGCGGTCCAGCAGGACGGTGCGGTCGGCGGCGACGGACATCGACGGTCTCTTCGGCGGCCTTGCGGGCCGGGCAGGCGGTCATGCCCGTTTCCGCGCCCCTCGCCAAGCCGCCGCGCGGAACCGATGGGTTGAACCGCCCGCGTCGCCGAGCGCGACAATAGAGCGCGCCCCGCCGGAAATCGGCGCGCGGGGGTGCGAGGCGCCGGGCGTGCGCGCTATAGTTGGTCGAGTACCCGACGCGTTCCCCGAAAGCCCGCCGATGCCCCACTCCATCCTGGTGATCGACGATGATCCGCTGGTCCGCGAGTTCGTCGACCTGGTGCTGAGCCAGGCCGGTCATCGCGTTTCGGGCGCGCCCAACGGCGCGGTCGGGCTGGAGACCCTGGGCCACGCCAAGTCGGACCTGGTGCTGCTCGACATCCAGATGCCGGGGATGAACGGGCTGGAGGCCCTGCGCGTCATCCGCCGCCTGCGCCGCCTGCGCACCCCGGTGATGATGATGACCGCCCGGGGCGACATCGAAACCGTCAAGCAGGCGCTCAACGACGGGGCCAACGGCTACATCGTCAAGCCGTTCACCGCCGCCGACCTGCTCAAGCGCGTCTCGGCCCTGCTGGCCAGCGACGGCCGCGCGGCCGTGACCCCGCCGCCCCCCAAGCCCCAGCCGGCCCCGCAGCCCTCCGGCCCGGACACCTTCGAGATCGACTAGAAAATCCCTCTCCCCTTGCGGGAGAGGGTGGCCCGCGAAGCGGGTCGGGTGAGGGGTCGATAGATCTCTCCGCCGCGACGGACGGATCGGCTGGGTGCGGGCGTCGATTTTTGAGAGACCCCTCATCCGACGGCCTTCGGCCGCCACCTTCTCCCGCAAGGGGAGAAGGGCGCTAGACCCGCTCGGCCGCCCGCGCCCGCGTCACGCCCGGGGCCTGGGCGGCCACCACGACCTGGGCCAGCACCGACAGCAGGTTGCGCATGTCGATCGGCTTGGCGACGTGGGCGTCCATGCCGGCCTCCAGGCAGGTGCGGATCTGGGTCTGCATCACGTCGGCGGTCAGGGCGACGATCGGCAGGCGCACCCAGCGCGGGTCGGCGCGCAGGCGGCGGGTGGCTTCCAGCCCGTCCATCACCGGCATGTTGACGTCCATCAGCACGATGTCGAACGGATGGGCGGCGACGGCGTCCAGCGCCTCCTGGCCGTTCTCGACCTCGACCAGTTCGCAGCCGAACGGCTCCAGGAACAGGCGGATGACCCGGCGGTTGACCGGATGGTCGTCGACCACCAGCACCCGGCGTCCGCCCAGCGAGGCCAGGGCGTCCAGCTCCAGGGCTGCGGGTTCGGCCGCCGGCGCCTCGGCCGCCTCGCCGACGGCGACGTCGGCCAGGAAGCGCAGGGTGAAGAGCGAGCCCTCGCCCTCGCGGCTGCGCACGGTCACCGAGCCGCCCATCATCTCGGCCAGGCGGCGGGTGATGTTGAGGCCCAGGCCCGAGCCGCCGTAGTTGCGGGTGGTCGAGGCGTCGGCCTGGGTGAAGGCGCCGAACAGCTTGTTCAGCGTCGCGGGCGTCATGCCGATGCCGGTGTCGCTGACCGTCAGCCGCACCGACTGGCGGCCGCTGTTGGGTTCGGGCGCGCAGGACAGGGTCACGGCGACCTTGCCCTCGCTGGTGAACTTCAGGGCGTTCGACACCAGGTTGGCCACGCACTGGCGCACCCGCACGACGTCGAACATCAGGCACGGCGGCGGATCGCCGACCACGTCGAAGGTGAGGCTGAGGCCCTTTTCGCGCGCCGTCGGCTGGAAGCCGTTGACCAGCCGGCCGACCGCCTGGGCCAGGTCGCCGGCCGTGGGGGCGATCTCCAGCTTGCCGGCCTCGATCTTCGACAGGTCGAGAATGTCGTTGAGCAGCACCAGCAGGGTCTCGCCGGAATCGATCAGCAGGTCGACCTGCTCGCGCTGGCCCGCGCCCAGGGTCTCGCCGCGCAAGGCCTGGGCCATGCCCAGCATGCCGTTCAGCGGCGTGCGCAGCTCGTGGCTCATCACCGCCAGGAACGAGGACTTGGCCTCGCTGGCCGCCTCGGCCCGGCCGCGGGCGTCCTTCAGATTGGCCTGGGCCCGGCGCATGTAGAGCGCCCAGGTGACGCCGCCGACCACCAGCGCGGCCATCAGGGCGGCGATCACGCCGGTGGCCTGGGCCAGGCGGCGGGTCAGCTCGACCTCGGCGGTCAGGCGCTCGCTCTCGGTGCGCTTGGACTGCAGCTCGGCCTCGAGCGCCGAGGAGATCTGCGAGGCGGTGGCGGCCTGGGCGGCGTTGGTCTCGCGCGAATGGGCCACGCGCCAGCGGTCGAGCAGGGAGAAGGCGTCCTTGCCGCGCCCCTCGGCGTTGGCGATGAACGCCTCGACCAGCATGCGGCCGACCGGATCGGGGCGGGCGGCGCGGGGGGGAGCGGTGTCCAGCAGCGTCAGGTCGCGGCGGGCGGCTTCGGCCCGTCCCGTCTGGGCCAGGGCCTTGGCCCGCAGGCGCAGCATCGAGACGGCCACCCGGTCCTGCGGCGCGACCAGCACCGCGCCGGCGTCGCGCAGGCAGCGCAGCACGCCTTGGGGGTCGTCGCGGGCGTCGGCGATCACCGCGCAGAGGTTCTGGTCCCAGGTCAGCAGGTCGGGGTCGCCGGCCCCCACGCTCATGCGGTGGTGCACCTCGGCGAAGCGCTCGGCCGCCGGGATCTCGCCCAGCTCGGCGGCGGTGTAGGCGATGTCGTACAGCCGCTCGATCTTGCGCATGTAGAAGGCGTCGCGCTCGTCCAGGCGCGCGGCCTCGGCCATGTGGTCGAGGGCGCCGTCCTTGTCGCCGATTTCCGACAGCGTGTACGAGTGCACCTGGTGGGCCTCGGCCAGCAGCGGCCGGGCGATCGAGCCGCGCTCGCCCAGGTCCTCGAACAGCTGGCCGGCGAAATGGCTGGCCTCGGTCCAGCGACCGCTGCGCGCCAGGGTGCGGATGCGCTCAACGCCGGCCATCAGGCCGATCTCGCGGCCGGAGCCGCCCAGGAAGCGCGCCCAGCGGGCGTCGTCCATGCCCGTCGGTCCGCGCGCGTCGAGGTCGTAGGCGGCCTGCATCAGGTCGGCCAGCGCCGCCAGCTCGGGATCGTCGTCGACCCGGGCGGTGGCGCGCACCGTCGCTTCCCAGTCGTCGAAGGCCTTCTGAACGTGGTTGCTCTTGTAGGCGTAGAGCACGCGCCACAGGGCGTAGAGGCGGGTGTCGCCGCGCTGGCGCAGGGCCCGGCGGCCGGCGCGCTCGACGTCCTCGTTGTCCTGCGGGGCGGGACCAGCCCGCTGCACGCCGATCTCGCGATAGAGCTGCTCGAGCTTGCGCGCCTGCTCCGAGGCCGGGGCCGTCGCGGCGCGCGCGGGCGCGACGCCGGCCAGGGCGACGAGCGCGAGCAGCAGGGGCAGGATGCGCTTCACGGGGCGGCGGTCCTCGAACAACCGCTCTGTCCTAGCGTCAAGTTTCCGTGCCCGAGGTTAATTTCGGGCCGGCGCGTCCCTAGGCCGCACTTAAAGACCGCCGTTATCGCGCGCAGGTGGAGCCAGGCTCAGATGGTCGCCCCGCCGTCCACCACCATGGCTTGACCGGTCATGAAACTTCCCGCCTTCGAGGCCAGGTAGACGGCCGCCCCGGCGATCTCGTCGGGCTCGCCGATCCGCCGCAGCGGCACGCCGGCGGTCGAGCGCTCCAGGGTCTTGGGATCGTCCCACAGGGCCTTGGCGAAATCGGTCTTGATCAGGCCGGGCGCGATGCAGTTGACCCGCACATTGTCGGGGCCGAACTCGTGGGCGAGGTTGCGGGCCAGCTGGAAGTCGGCGGCTTTCGAGATGTTGTAGGCCCCGATGACGGCGTTGCCGCGCAGGCCGCCGATCGAGCTGACGATGATGATCGCCCCGTCCTTCCGCTCGCGCATCTCCGGCGCGACCATCGAGATCAGCCAGTGATTGCTGATGATGTTGTTGTCGAGGATCTTGCGGAACTGGTCGTCGGCGATGCCGGCCAGGGGGCCGTAATAGGGATTGCTGGCGGCGTTGCAGACGCAGATGTCGACGCGGCCGAAGGCGGCGCGGGTCTCATCGACCAGCCTTTGCAGGTCCTCTTTCGAGGCGATGTTGGCCGGAACGGCGATGGCCGTGCCCTCGCCGTGCTGGGCGTTGAGAGCGGCGGCGACCTCCTCGCAGGGGCCGGCCTTGCGCGACGAGATCACCACCTTGGCGCCGTGCTGGGCCATCTGCTCGGCGATGGCCTTGCCGATGCCGCGCGAGGATCCGGTGATGATCGCCACCTTGCCGGAAAGGTCGAAGAGGCTCACGACGCGCTCCCTAAAACGTTTGTTTGAATTGTCTGCACAGTGACCGCCGCGCGCGGCCCGGTCAACCGCGATCGAAAAATGCGGCGTGCGATGTCGGGACGGCTGGACCGGCCGCGTCCTTGGGCCGAACAGTCCTTCCAGCAAGACGGAGACCCGCCATGGCCTTCACGCCGCCCGCCGCCGCTCACGAGTTGACCCTGACCCGGATCATCGACGTCCCGGCCGACAAGCTCTTCAAGTGCTGGACCACGCCCGAACTGCTGCCCAAGTGGTTCTGCCCGCCGCCCTGGCGCGTGTCGCACGCGCAGATGGATGTCCGCAGCGGCGGGAACAGCTACTTCGTCATGAGCGGCCCCAACGGCGAGGAGATGCCCAATCCCGGCGTCTATCTGGAGGTGGTCGAGAACGAGCTGATCGTCTTCACCGACGCCTTCACCAGCGCCTGGGTCCCGTCGGAAAAGCCGTTCATGGTCGGCATCGTGCGGTTCGAGGACCTCGGCGACGGCAAGACCCGTTACACCGCCACGGCCCGCCACTGGAGCGCGGAAGACAAGGCGACCCACGAGCAGATGGGCTTCCACGAAGGCTGGGGGATCGCCGCCGACCAGATGGCGGCCTTGGCGGCGACGCTGTAGGGGCTAGCGCCCGTCCCCCGCCAGCGTCTCGTAGTAGTCGGCCAGCACCTTGAAGGCGGCCTTGCGCCGGCCGGTGGGCGAGATCAGGCCCTTGCGGTTCCAGCCCTGCTGGTAGACCGGGTGCTGGCGGCGGGGCGAGCGGAAGTCCTTGAGGATCCAGGGCGACATGCCGCGCAAGGACGGGGCGTTGGCGGCCATGGCCAGGGTCTGGACGTAGTAGCGGGCCTGGAAGTCTTCCGAGAACTTGCGCATCAGCACCGGGTCGCTGAACCCGGCGAGGGCGTCGGCGCCGAACTCGGAGAACACCATCGGCTTGTCGGTGGCCCGCCAGGTGATCTTCGAGACCGCGTCGAGCGGGTCGTCGCCGTACCAGCCGGCATAGGTGTTGACCGCCAGCACGTCGAGCTTGGCCGCGAGGGGATCGTCGATCCACTGCTCGGCGTGCTGTCCATCAGGGCTGGCAACCGTCTTGCGGGCGGCCAGCAGGGCGGCGGTGACCAGGCGGGTGTCGTCCAGGGCGCGGACGTCGTCGGTCAGGGTTCCCAAAAACGCGTTGCGGGCGTCGCTGACCGGGGTCTCGTTGGCCACGCTCCACAGCACGATCGAGGCGCGGTTGCGATCGCGGCGGATCGAGTCGGCCAGCATGTCGCGCGCCAGCTTCAGGGTGCGGGGATTGTCGAAGGCCACCAGCCAGTAGATCGGGATCTCGCTCCAGACCAGCAGGCCCATCTCGTCGGCGACGCGGGTGGTGACCTCCGAGTGCGGATAGTGGGCCAGGCGCACGAAATTGGCGTGCAGGCCGTCGCGAGCCTCGCCCAGCAGGGCGCGGGCGTTGGCCTCGGTGATGGTGCGGGCCGGGTTCTCGCCCAGCTCCTCTTCGTGCAGGCAGATGCCGCGCAGGAACACCGGCTTGCCGTTCAGCAGGATCTCGCCGCCGCGCACCTCGATGGTGCGGAAACCGACGCGGTCGGTCAGCACGTCGTCGCCGGCCTCGACCCGGACGTCGTAGAGCGCCGGCGCGCCGGGGGCCCAGCGCTTGAGGGTCTTGGGCGCGGGAGCCGACAGCTTGGCGACGCCGTCGGCGCCGGCCTTGCCGCTCAAGGTCAGGCCCGCGACCCTGACGCTGACCGCTTGGCCTGCGGCGGCCGGGCCGTCGAGCTTCACGTCGGCGGCGATCGTCCTGCCGTCGCGGGTCAGCCGCACCCAGGCCTCGTCGACGAAGGTGGCCGGGGTGATCACCAGCCGCACGGGCCGGGTGATGCCGCCGTAGTTCTCCCAGTCGGTGACCGGCGGCGGAGCGCCGTCGGCCGAGGGGGTGGAATCGACGCCGACCGTCACCTGGTTTTCGCCAGCCCGCAGCAGGCCCGTCACCTCGAACGAGAACGGCGTGAAGCCGCCCTCGTGCTCCCCCACCGCCTGGCCGTTGAGGAAGACCTTGGCCGTGTAGTTGGCGGCCTCGAAGCGCAGGAAGGCCCGCTGGCCGGGCTTGAGGGCGACGCTGTCGAACCGCCGCTGGTACCAGACCAGGCCCTGGTAGTGGCGCATCTCCGGCGCGTGGGTCAGCCACGAGGCGGGCAGGGTCGCCGTCGGCGAGCGGCGCATGTCGTATTCGTAGAGCGCCTTGGGATCGGCGCGGGTCGCCTGGTCCACGTCGCTGTCGTCATAGCGCCGGTGGCCGACGCCGGGCGGGCCGCGATGAAAGCCGGAAACGCCGTCGCGATAGGGGTCGACCGAGTAGTTCCAGGTTCCGGAAAGGTCCTGGCCGGCGCGCAGGTCGGCGCGGTTCAGGGTCGGGCCGGCGAAGGCCGCCGACGTCGCCAGGAACGCGGCCGCGACCGCCAAGGCCCATCCGAAGATCCGCCGCATCCGCCTCTCCCTGTCCTCGCGACGCTGGTAATGCCGGCGTCGTCATTGGCGGGGATATTGGTCAGGCCAATGCGAGGTTGTCCAGCGGGGCGAAGAGGCAGCTCACTTCGCCCGCGCCAGCCGCTCCACGGCCGCGTCCAGCACGTCGTCGGCCTTGGCGAAGCACAGGCGCAGGACGTTGGTGACCGGGTTTTCCGCGTAGAAAGCCGAGACCGGGATCGCCGCCACGCCGTGTTCGCGCACGGCTCTGAGCGCGAAGGCGCGGTCGGGCTCGTCGATGCCCGAGGCGGTCAGGTCGACATTGAGGAAATAGGTCCCGCCGCTGTCGAGCACCGAAAAGCCGGCCTCGCGCAGCCCCGCCGCCAGCCGGTCGCGCGAGCGCTGCAGGCCGGCGGGCATGGCCATAAACCAGTCGCCCGGTTCCTCCAGCCCGAAGGCGACGGCGGCCTGCAGGTTGGGCGGGGTGGTGAAGGTCAGGAACTGGTGGGCGCCGGCCAGGGCCTTGGCGAGCGGCGGGGCGGCGCACAGGAAGCCGACCTTCCAGCCGGTCATGCCGAACATCTTGCCGGCCGAGCCGATCTTCACCGTCCGCTCGCGCATGCCGGGGAAGGTCATCAGCGGCCGGTGGGCGCGGCCGTCGAAGACCACGGCCTCCCAGACCTCGTCGCAGACGGCCGTGACGTCGAAGCGCACGCAGAACTCGGCGAGCACGGCCAGGTCCTCGTCGGGCGTCACGACGCCGGCCGGGTTCAGCGGGCTGTTGAGCACGACGAGCCTGGTCTTGTCGCTGAAGACGGCCTCCAGCATCGCCCGGTCGAACCGCCAGTGCGGCGGCGTCAGGCGCACCAGGCGCGGGACCCCGCCGGCCCGCCGCACCATCGGCAGATAGGCGTCATAGAGCGGCTGAAACATCACCACCTCGTCGCCGGGCGAGATCAGGGACAGGAAGGCCGCCGCCAGGGCCTCGGTCGCGCCCGAGGTGACGATGATCTCGCGGTCGGGATCGAGCTCAAGGCCCTGGGTGCGAGCGTAGTGGCCAGCCACCGCCTGGCGCAGTTGGGGCAGGCCGCGCATCGGCGGATACTGGTTGGAGCCCTCGATCAGCGCCTCGCCGGCCTTGCGCCGCAGGGCGATCGGTCCCTGGTCGTCCGGAAAGCCCTGGCCCAGATTGATCGCCCCCAACTCGCGGGCGAGGCCGCTCATCTCCTCGAAGATGGTGACGGGCAGGTCGGCGAAGACGGGATGGACCATGGGAGGCTCGGGCGGTGTGGGCGGGGACCATGGCTTGGCGAGGTCGAGGCGCCAAGACTTTCCGCCGTGCCGGCCCCCTCCGGCCCTCCGGGCCACCTCCCCCAGCGGGGGAGGATCTAGAGGCGCCAAGATGCTCCCCCTATGGGGAAGCTGTCGCGGAGCGACTGAGGGGGGGGGCGCCGCAGGCGGCAGGCAACCTCTGCCGCACCCTACGCATTTTCCTGACACCCGAAGGGCGAACAGGAGAACGACGGCATGAACGGCGTGGGTTTCATCGGCGCGATCATCATCGGCGTCTTCGCCGGCTGGCTGGCCGAGAAGATCATGAAGCGCGATCATGGGCTGCTGACCAATCTGGTGGTCGGCCTGGTAGGCTCGCTGATCGGCGCCTTCCTGGCGAGCATGGTGGGTCTGGGGGCGACTGGATGGCTGGGCAGCCTGGTGATCTCGACGATCGGCGCGGTGGTGCTGCTGGCGCTGCTGGGTTTCTTCCGCCGACGCGCCTGAGGGTGGCGCGCCTTGGCATGAAACGTGGCCTGGCCGCCGCCGCGGCCCTCGCCCTGCTGGGCGTGGCGGCCTGCGGCGAGCGGGCCAGGCTCGACGTCGCCGCCGGCACGGGTCCCAATCCCCAGCTGCCGGCTCCGAAGAAGACCCTGCTGCCGACGCTGAACATCGCGCCGGCCAAGGGGTGGCCGGAAGGCGCGACGCCGAAGCCGGCCGAAGGCCTCGCGGTCAAGGCCTTCGCCGACAAGCTGGACCATCCGCGCTGGATCCAGGTCCTGCCTAACGGCGACGTGCTGGTGGCCGAGACCAACGCCCCGCCCAAGCCCGAGGACAGCAAGGGCCTGAAGGCCAAGATCGAGGCGGTCGTCATGAAGCGGGCGGGGGCGGCGACCAAGAGCGCCAACCGCATCACCCTGCTGCGCGACACCGACGGAGACGGCGTGGCCGACCTGCGGGCGACCTTCCTGTCGGGACTGAACTCGCCGTTCGGCATGGCCATCGTTGGCGACGCCTTCTACGTGGCCGACACCGACGCGGTGCTGCGTTTCCCCTATAAGGGCGGCGAGACCACGATCACGGCCAAGGGCGTGCGGGTCACCGACCTGCCGGCCGGGCCGCGCAATCACCACTGGACCAAGAGCCTGATCGCCAGCCCCGACGGCAAGCGGCTCTACGCCACGGTCGGCTCCAACAGCAACGTCGCCGAGAACGGCATGGCGGCCGAGGAGGGGCGGGCGGCGATCTGGGAGATCGATCTGGCCACCGGCGCCAAGCGCCTGTTCGCCGGCGGCCTGCGCAATCCCAACGGCATGGGCTGGGAAGGCTCTACCGGCGCCCTGTGGACCGTGGTCAACGAGCGCGACGAGATCGGCAGCGATCTGGTGCCCGACTACCTGACCTCGGTGAAGGACGGCGGCTTCTATGGCTGGCCCTACAGCTATTACGGCGCCCACGTCGACAAGCGGGTCGCGCCGCAGCGGCCGGACCTGGTGGCTCGGGCCATCGTTCCCGACTACGCGCTGGGGCCGCACACCGCCTCGCTGGGCCTGACCTTCGATGCGGCCTCGGCCCTGCCGGCGCCGTTCAGGGGCGGGGCCTTCATCGGCCAGCACGGCTCGTGGAACCGCCGGCCGCACAGCGGCTACAAGGTGATCTTCGTGCCCTTCGCGGGCGGCAAGCCGTCGGGCCCGCCGCGCGACGTGCTGACCGGCTTCCTCAACGACGAGGGCGAGGCCCTGGGCCGTCCGGTCGGCGTGGCCTTCGACGCCAAGGGCGCGCTGCTGGTCGCCGACGACGTCGGGAACGTCATCTGGCGGGTGACGCCGCGCTGACGATTCCCGCCGACGGTCCGGCGCCCAAAAGACGAGCGCTTTCGGCGAGTGGCGACGCGACCTTTGCGTGCGTTGGTCGCCGCCGCAATCCGTGATGACCTATAGGATTCCATAGATTTCGGATGTCGATGCCGTCGGCACGATAAGCATATCTATGAAGAGGTATATTTTTCCCTGCAGAGATAGCGGCTGAACTGTGACGGACTAGTGTCCGCCTCTCGTTCGTTCGTGGCTGTATATTGCCGTGAACGGCGGCTTTGGCGGGGATTTTGGGGAAATTCCGCAGACGTGGGGTGCGTTGTCGCTTCCCGATCGTCCGCGGCATCTTAAAGCACCTGCCATGGCGGAGGCTTCGCGAGGGGCGAAGTTTCCATGCAAACTCTCCATGGGGGCATACTTTTAATGCTTGACCGTAAGTTGCTGTTGGCCTCGTCGGTGATCGCGGGCCTCGGCCTGGCGCCCGTCGGCGCCTGGGCTCAGACACAGACTCAAAACAAGACCAAGGCCGCCGCGCCGGCGCCCGCCGAAGACGAGGTCGAGGCGGTGGTCGTCACCGGCTCGCGCCTGAAGCAGAACGCCTACACCAGCGCCTCGCCGATCCAGGTGATCACAGCCGAGCAATCGTCGCTGGAAGGCCTGATCGACACCACGGCCATCATCCAGGGCTCGTCCGTCGCCAGCGGCTCGTTCCAGGTCGGGAACGAACTGACCGGCTACAACACCACCGGCGGTCCGGGCGTGAACTCGATTTCGCTGCGCGGCCTGGGCGCCAACCGCACCCTGGTGCTGCTGGACGGCCACCGCATCGCGCCGTCGGGCGTGCGCGGCCAGGTCGGCCCGACCGACCTGAACACCATCCCGAACGCCATCATCGAGCGCGTGGAAATCCTCAAGGACGGCGCCTCGTCGATCTACGGCTCGGACGCCGTGGCCGGCGTCGTGAACTACATCACCAAGAAGGATTTCGACGGCGGCAAGATCAAGCTGTACGGCAACGCTCCGTTCAGCAGCGGCGGCGGCGGCAACCAGTACACGGCTGAAGCGCTGTGGGGTAAGACCTTCAGCCGCGGCTACGTCAACGTCACGGGCAGCTACTACAAGCAGAACGCCCTGCGTCGCGGCGACCGCGACTACCTGAGCTGCGCCAGCGAAAACTACTACGATCCGGACACCGGCGCCCGCCTCGACTACACCGACGCGATCAACGGCGGCCTGAAGTGCTATAACCAGCTCAACAACGTCATCTATTCGAGCAAGCTGGGTTACCTGCAGTACAAGGTCGACGGCGTCGACTACAGCTACGCCGGCAACAACAGCGCCTATTCGGACCTGGCCCGCGTCAACCGCGCCAACTATCCGGAAACCTACCGCTACACCAACTACGACTCGGCCGCCTGGAAGCGCGCCACGGTGATCAGCCCGGTCGAACGCTACAGCCTGTACGTCAAGGGCGGCTACGACATCTCCGATCGGGTCGAAGCCTATGGCGAGGTGCTCTACAACCGCCGCAACTCCGAGCAGGACAGCACCCGCCAGCTGTTCCCGACCGTCGCGACCGACAATGCGAACAACCCGTTCGGTACGGCCGGCGGCACGGCCTATCCGGTCATCTCGGTGGCCTATGACTCGATCCAGAAGGTCGACTACTACCACACCCTGGGCGGTGTTCGCGGCGACCTGGCCTTCCTGGCCGACGGCAAGCTCGACTTCCTGAAGTCGTGGAGCTGGGACGCCTACGCCCAGTACGGCAAGTCGGACGGCACCTACTCGATCAGCTCGATCAACAGCGACGCCATCGCCGCCACCACCTCGTCGCCGTCGTCGTCGCTGACCGACAACGACCTGTGCCAGCAGGCGCTGGTGACGATCTCCGGCGGCGACTGCTCCACCCTGCCCAACGGCATCCCGTGGTTCAGCCAGCGTGTGCTGTCGGGCAACTTCACTGAGGCCGAAAAGAAGTTCCTGTTCGGCGTCGACGTCGGCCACACCGTCTATGAGCAGTGGATGACCGAAGCCTCGGCGACGGGCGACCTGTTCACCCTGCCGGCCGGTACGGTCGGCGCCGCCGTCGGCGTCAGCTTCCGCAAGGACGACTTCGACGACACCCCCGGCGTCGCCTCGCTGAAGAGCAACAACTGGGGTCTGACCCAGGCCGGCCACACCGCCGGTCACGACCAGACGACCGAAGCCTTCATCGAAGTCGAAGTGCCGCTCGTGAAGGACCTGCCGTTCCTGCGTCGCGTCGACCTGACCATGTCGGGCCGTCACACCGAGGTCGGCGCCTATGGCGACAGCGACACCTACAAGATCGGCCTGAACTGGCAGATCACCCCGTCGTGGCGCGTGCGTCTGTCGGACGGCACGTCGTTCCGCGCCCCGTCGCTGTACGAGCTCTACCTGGCCAACCAGACCGGCTACTCGGTCGCCGACCCCTGCATCAACTGGGGCACCAGCGGCGTCAACAGCACCGTCCAGGCCAACTGCGCGGCTCAAGGCATCGTCGAGAACCGCGCCAGCTACAGCAGCCTGATCTACACGGGCGGCGGCAACGGCAACCTGAAAGCCGAAACCTCGGAATCCAAGATCGCCGGCGTGATCTGGACCCCGCAGTTCATCAACCTGCAGGTGGCCGTCGACTACTCGGAAATCGACATCGACAACGAGATCACCCAGTTCGGCGCCGCCAAGATCGCCGAGCGCTGCTACGAGTCCGTCAACCTGACGAGCTCGTTCTGCTCGCTGGTGTCGCGTGACTCGACCGGCGCCCTGGTCGTCCACAACAACTACGTCAACGTGGCCGAGCAGAAGAACCGGGCGATCGACCTGAACGTCGACTACCGTCACAACTTCGACCTGGGCCAGCTGTCGTTCCACAGCGAGTTCACCTGGCAGCTGCAGGACACGACCAAGCTGTTCGGCGACAGCGACGAGGACGACTACAACGGTTCGACCTATATCTATGACGGCCCGGACTTCTCGGGTCGCGCGAACCTGACCTTCCGCCACGACGACTGGACCATCAACTGGACCACCTCGTTCATCGGCAAGGGTTCGGACGCCGAGCTGGCCGGCGACCTGGTGGGCACCAGCAAGTACGCGACCTCCACGGACTACGACTACGTCTCGGGCGGCGTCTACTACAAGTACGTCTATCGCAAGTACCACACCGAGTTCATGGCCTATCACGACGTCTCGTTCCGCAAGAAGATCGACGACAAGACGACCCTGACCTTCGGCGTGCAGAACGTGTTCGACGAGGCGCCGCCCTCGATCTCGAGCAGCTACCGCGTCGGCAATTCCGAGGTGTGGGGCTACGACCTGAAGGGCCGCAAGGGCTTCTTCTCGGTCGAGCGTTCCTGGTAACGGCCTAGCCGGATCTTTCGGTTTTGGCAGGGGCGGCGGACTTTGGTCCGCCGCCCTTTTTCTTGACTGCCGCGCGGCCCGCGGGGACGTCTTCGGCCAAACAAAAAGGCCGCCGACCCTGGGGTCGGCGGCCTCTTCATGTCCAAGTCCCCGAAGGGCCAGGAAGACTAGTCTTCCTTGACGCGCTTCTTGCGGAACGACGGGTTCAGGATCTGCTTGCGCAGGCGGATGTTCTTCGGGGTCACTTCCACCAGCTCGTCTTCCTCGATGTAGGCGATGGCCTGCTCGAGGGTCATCTTGCGCGGCGGGGTCAGGCGGATCGACTCGTCCTTGCCCGAGGCGCGGACGTTGGTCAGCTGCTTGGCCTTCATCGGGTTGACGTCCATGTCATCCTGACGAGCGTTTTCGCCGATGATCATGCCGAGATAGGTCTTCTCGCCGGCGCCGACGAACATGGTGCCGCGCTCTTCCAGGTTCCACAGCGCGTAGGCCGCGGTTTCACCGTCCGAGTTGCTGATCAGCACGCCCTTGCGCTGCTGGTCGATGGCGCCCTTGTAGCCCTCGTAGTGGCTGAACACGCGGTTCAGCACGCCCGAGCCGCGGGTGTCGGTCAGGAACTCGCCCTGGTAACCGATCAGCGAACGCGAGGGAGCGGTCAGCTGGATGCGGGTCTTGCCCGCGCCCGACGGACCCATGTCGCGCAGTTCGGCCTTACGGAGCGACAGCTTCTCGATGACGATGCCCGAGAACTCGTCGTCGACGTCGATCATGACGTCTTCCATCGGCTCCAGGCGCTTGCCGGTTTCCGGATCGTTCTGGAACACGACGCGCGGACGCGAGATCGAGACCTCGAAGCCTTCGCGACGCATGTTCTCGATCAGGACGCCCAGCTGCAGTTCGCCGCGACCCGACACTTCATAAGCGTCGCCTTCGCTGGTCTCGGTCACCTTGATGGCGACGTTGCTCTCGGCTTCCTTCAGCAGACGGTCGCGGATGACGCGCGACTGGACCTTGTCGCCTTCGCGACCGGCCAGCGGGCTGTCGTTGACCGAGACGGTCATCGAGATGGTCGGCGGATCGATCGGCTGGGCCGGCAGGGCGTCGGTGACTTCCATCGCGCACAGGGTGTCGGCGACGGTGGCCTTGGACATGCCGGCGATGGCGACGATGTCGCCCGCTTCCGCGCCTTCATCGACGGGCTGACGCTTCAGGCCGCGGAAGGCCAGCACCTTGGTGATGCGGCCGCGCTCGATTTCCTTGCCGTTGCGGTCGAGGGCGTGGATGGCCATGCCGGGGACGGCCTTGCCGCTCTCGATGCGGCCGGTCAGCAGGCGGCCCAGGAACGGATCGCTTTCGATCAGCACGTTCAGGATCTGGAACGGCTCGTCCTTCTTGGCGATCTGCTTGGGTTCCGGCACGTGGCGGACGATCAGGTCGAACAACGGGCCGAGGTTGTCGCTGGGCACGTTCATGTCCAGCGTGGCCCAGCCGGCGCGGCCCGAGGCGTAGATGTGCGGGAAGTCCAGCTGCTCGTCCGTGGCGCCGATGGCGGCGAACAGGTCGAAGGCGGCGTTGTGAACGCGGTCCGGATCGGCGTGGGCGCGGTCGACCTTGTTGATGCAGAGGATCGGCTTCAGGCCCATCTTCAGCGCCTTGGTCAGCACGAACTTGGTCTGCGGCATGACGCCTTCTTCGGCGTCGATCAGCAGGACGCAGCCGTCCACCATGCCGAGGATCCGTTCGACCTCGCCGCCGAAGTCGGCGTGTCCGGGGGTGTCGATGATGTTGATGCGGGTTTCGCCCGCTTCACCGTTCCACAGGACGCTGGTGCACTTGGCCAGGATGGTGATGCCGCGTTCGCGCTCCTGGTCATTGGAGTCCATGGCGCGTTCGGTCGTCGCCTCGTTGGCGCGGAACACGCCAGACTGGGCCAGCAGCTGGTCGACGAGGGTGGTCTTGCCATGATCGACGTGCGCGATGATGGCGATATTTCGCATGGACATGGGAGGACGGCGGGCTTTCGGAGAAAAATCGGATGAGACGCTGCGCGCGTCAGGCGCGCGGCTTTTACGCGACTGCGCTGCGTTTATCCACCCCGCCCAAACGGCGCCTTATGTCGCGGTTACCGGTGTCACGCCGCAAACCCTTATTCCTACCGGGTTTGGGGTGGTTTCTGGCGGTTGTCGTTTCTTGGGCAACTAATTGTGCAGCGCAGCAATGCCTATTTTATAGTCAAGCTTGAAGATCGATGTTCTCCGATCCTTGCTGTGCAAAGGGTTGCTACCGGATGTCGCAGAAAATTCGACAACGTTGTCCAACTTTCCGCTTGCTCGATTTCGCAGCGCACCCTATAAAGAAGGTGTGAGGCGGCGCTGCCGCTTCTGCCCTTCCTGGGCGTTTCCTCCCTAATGAACTAGCCCGGCCTTACCGCCGGGCTTTTTTTTGGCCTGAAGCCGGCGAGGCGCGATTTTGCAAGCCTTTGCGGCGGTTTGCGGGCGTTTGACCCGTAATTGGCCGTTTTTGCAGGCCGCGAGGGCGCTATTTCAGGCCCGACCAGTCGGCCCCGGCCAGCAGGGCCGTCAGCTTCTCGACATGCGCCGTCAGCGTCGCCAGGTCTTCGGTCGGCTCGCGGGTCGTCTCGTTCATATAGAGCGAGCGGTTGATCTCGATCTGCAGGGCGTGGGTGCGCCGGGCGGGGCGGCCGTAGTGTTCGGTGGTGTAGCCGCCGGCATAGGGGGCGTTGCGGGCCACCCTGTATCCCATCTCCTCCAGCGCCTGCTCGACCAGCTTGGTCAGCTCGGGCGCGCAGGCCGCGCCGAAGCGGTCGCCCAGCACGATGTCGCAAGGGCCGCCGCCTCGGGCCCGCGAACCGCGCGCCGCCGCCGCCGGCATCGAATGCCAGTCGATCAGCACCGCCAGGCCGTGGGCGGCCCGCGCCTGGGCCAGCAGGCGGGTCAGCATGTCGTGATAGGGGCGGTGGGCGCGCTCGACCCGAGCCTTGGCCTCGTCGAAGGTCAGCTTGCGGGCGTAGATCGGCCGCCCGTCCGCCACCCGGGCGATGGCCCCCAGGCCGGCGGCGACCCGGGCGGTGCGGCCGCGGGCGAACTCCGGCAGGTCGCCGTCGAACATCGCCGGGTCCATCTCCCACGGGTCGCGGTTGAGATCGATATAGGCCCGCGCCAGCCGCGCCCGGATGGTCGAGATCCCTTGCGTCGGGGCCCTGGCGATCAGCCGGTCGACGAAGGCGTCCTCGGAGCCGCGCAGCACGTTCTCGGGCAGGCGGGCGGCGGCCATCATTTCCGGCGGGTACAGGGCTCCCGAATGGGGCGAGGCGAACACCAGGGGCGTCGGGGCGCTCTGGCCCTCCGGCGCGGCCCGCACGGCCTCGTACGCCGGCTCGCGCCCCGGATCGGCGGTCGCGCCGGCCTGGGGCGAAGCGGTGTCCGGGGTGATCGGGTCCCATGCGTTCATGCGTCACATAGTCGAGAACCCCGGGCTTGCGGTCAAATGTCCTCGCGCCCTGTCGTATCTGTGGACGGTCCGCGTCGGTTCACCGGCGATTTACCGTCCCGGGCCTAGATTCGGCTTTCCAGAGACGAGATCCAACGGACACTGACCGACATGGCCCGCATCCTCCTCGCCGAAGACGACGACTCGCTGCGCGGCTTCCTTGCCCGTGCGCTCGAACGCGCCGGCTTCGAAGTCACCGCCTGCGCCGACGGCGAAGAGGCGGTCGGCCACCTCGACCACCCGTGGGACCTGCTGCTGACCGACATTGTCATGCCCGGCATGGACGGCATCGAGGTGGCGCGCCAGGCGGCGGCCCGCGACCCGGACCTGCGCATCATGTTCATCACCGGTTTCGCCGCCGTGGCCCTGTCGGCCCAGGACCGCGCCCCGGCCGGCGCCAAGGTGCTGTCCAAGCCCGTCCACCTGCGCGACCTCGTCTCCGAAGTCGAAAAGATGATGGCGGCGTAAGCCTCCACAGCCTTCCGCGAAACTTCTCCGAAAAAGTTTCCTCGGCGGCTTGCGCCCCGGCCAAGCCGCCGCTATACCCCCACACCTTCCCGGCCGGGACGCCTCCTCGAGGCGCTTCGGATCGCT
Organism: Caulobacter sp. SRI_008; assembly: GCF_057586355.1. Taxonomy (NCBI): domain Bacteria; kingdom Pseudomonadati; phylum Pseudomonadota; class Alphaproteobacteria; order Caulobacterales; family Caulobacteraceae; genus Caulobacter; species Caulobacter sp. SRI_008. The sequence continues at coordinate 23,954 of NZ_JBYCZS010000011.1, read as the reverse complement.
TCGGCGGACGCGTAGCTCAGCGGGAGAGCACTACGTTGACATCGTAGGGGTCACAGGTTCAATCCCTGTCGCGTCCACCATCCCTTCTCTTTAAAATCAGAGACTTGCGCCGAGCGCGCTGACGCGCGGCCGCGTTCGATCGCGGCGCTTGGGTCGTGCTGATCTCCGCGGATCGTGCGGAGAATGAAGCCGCTATTCTCCGCACCCATTGCGCCTGAAGCGCCGAACCTCGCGTGCAAAGAAAAAGCGCCGCGTTTCGGCGGCGCTTTCTGTGGGTCGCTCGGGACGGCCCGGTCTTGCGTTGAAGGCAGCGACGCGGCGTCCGTACGCCGCGTCGCTTCCGTCGTCAGTAGCGCAGGCGCAGGCCCAGCGAGGCGCCGGCTTCGCTGTAGGCGTCGTTGGCGCGCAGCTTGGCGTCCACGAAGCCGGTCCAGCCGCTCTTGCTGCGGCTCGACAGGTTGAAGCCGAACTCGCCATAGGCGCCGTCGAAGGCCTTGTCGGTGATCTTGAACGGCGCGCCGGCGCTGAGCAGGGTCACGTCGTTCTTGCCCTTCAGTTCATCGACCACCCGCACCGAGACCGCGTAGCGGGTCGTCCAGGCCTCGCTGGGGGCCAGGACGCCGGTGATGCGGGCGCCGAGGCTGGCCCGCACGCTCTTGGCGTCCTCGAAGCGGAAGGTCGTACCCGCGGTCGAGACGTCGTCGATGCTGGTGTCGACATAGGTCACGCCGAGGCTCGGCTCGATCACCGCGCCGCCGAAGAACGGCCTGCGCAGGCCGGCCTCGACCGCGCCGCCGAGCGAGGTCACGTCGGCCTTCTGCTGGGTCCAGCCGGCCAGCTGCGAGGCGGCCAGCTTGGCGTTCAGCTGGCTGGCCGCGACCGTGGCCGAGACGAAGGTCCCGCCCGACAGCCAGCTGGCGTAGCCGCTCAGCACCGGGCCCTGCAGCTTGGTCAGGGTGTCGTACTGGTCGAAGCGGGCCTTGGCCTGGGCGTAGCCCAGCGCCGCGCCCCAGGCCAGGCCGCCGCCCGACGCGGCGTTGACGGCGTCGAAGCCGATCGTCGCGTTGGTGGAGTCCTGCTTGTAGGAGGCGTCGTAGGCGTAGCTGTTCGACAGCACGGTCAGTGACTGGCCGGTCTGGCGTTCGGCGCGGGCGGCGTCGGCCTTGAACCAGAAGCCGGTCTTGGCGGACGGCGCGTCGGCCTTGGCCGCCGGGTCCAGCGCGTCGCGCAGCTCGGCGTTGCGGGCGCCGCGGTCGGCCGCGCCGTGCCACAGGCCCTGGGCCTGGGCCGCCAGGGTGGCGAACTGGTAGGCCTGGGTCTTGGGCGCGCTGACCAGCACGGTTCCGGTCGAGGCGTTGGCCAGCTGGCTGAAGAACAGGCCCGGCTTGTCGATCGCCCCGCCGAAGATGGCGGCGTTGTACCAGGACGAGCCGCTGTCGAGCACGAAGTCGCCGGCGTGGGTGGTCCCGACGACGACGGCGGTCCCGGTCAGGTTCAGCGCGCCGAAGCCGCTGGCCCGGTCGGCGACCCGCACCTTGGTGACGCCCGAAGACGTCCCCACGGTCAGCGTGTCGGCCTTGCCGCCGGCGTTGATGGCGGCGTCGATCGACAGCAGGGCCGCGCCCGAGCCGACATAGCTGGACCCGGTCGCCACGATGCTGTCGCCGACGACGCCGTTGGCCATCTCCAGCACGCCGCTGTTGGCGAACCGCGTCAGGCTCTTGAGGACGAAGCTCGAGCCGCCGACGGCCACGGGGTTGAAGCCCACATAGACCGTGCCGCTATTGGTCAGGACGTTGGTCCCGCCGCGGAAGTCGAAGGTGGTCAGGGCGCCCAGGGTGATCAGCTTGCCGGAGTTGCCGAAGGCGTCGTCGCCGGCCGCGAAGATCGACTCGCCGCCGGTCTCGAAGTTGGTGCCGGCGGCGCTGACCAGTTGGCCGCTGTCGGCGCCGGTCAGGGCCGAGAAGTCGACCCGGCCGGCGATCGTGCCGCTGTTGTTGACCACGACCGAGCCGCCGGTGGCGCGCAGGGCCACGTCGTAGACCGAGCCGCTGACCGACTGGATCGTCGCGCCCGACGCCACGTTGAGCGTCGAGTGCTCGCCCTTGGCGGTGTCGAGGGTGATGACCGCCGAATTGGCGCTGTCGATCTTGCCGGCGATCACCGCGCCCGAGGCGATGTTGATCGTGCCGCCGCCGGTGGAGACGGCCTGGATGGCCGGGCCGCTGGCCGAGATCACGCTGCCGCCGATGTTCAGCTCCAGCCCGCCCGTGCCCGAGGTCGCGGCGATGCCGACGCCCGAGGCGCCGCTCACCGTCCCGGTGGTGGTCAGGCTGGTCGAGCCGGCGCCGCTGGTCGAGACTACCAGGCCCTGGGTCGAGCCGCTGACCGAGCCGGCGTTGACGACGCTGACGTCGCCGCCGGCCGAGGAGACGACGAAGCCCGCGCCGTCGAAGCCGCGCACGACGGCCCCGGCGGCGGTGGTCACCGTCACCGTCCCCGAACCGGTCGAGACCACCGAGGCGCCGATGTCGCCCTCGGCCACGCCGCCGGCGGCGGTGTAGGTGACGTCGCCCGCGCCTTCCACGACCACGCCGTAGGCGCCGGGGTCGATGATCCCGCTGGTCGTGACGACGACCGCGCCCGTGCCGTGGTTGACGGCGTAGATGCCCGCGCTCTGCTGGCCCGAGCCCGGGGCGACATAGATGCCGCCGCTGGAGTTGATGACCAGGTCCTGCGAGCCGCCGAGGATCTCGGCGCGGATGCCCGTGCCGACCCAGCCGTTGTCGCCGGCCACGCCGAGCGAGCCGGCCTGGTTGATGGTGATCGAGCCGGTGGCGGTGCTGGCGTTGATGCCGACGGCCGCGCCGGGCGAGATGGTCCCGGTCACGCCGGTGGTCACGGCGATGTCGCCGGCCTCCGTCGTGGCCAGGATGCCCGTGCCCGCCGTGACGATGGCGGCGTTGTTGGCGATGGTGATGTCGCCGGCGCCGACCGTCGCGGCCGAAACGCCGACCGCGCCCTTCAGCGTGGTTCCGGCGGCCGTGGCGACGCTGGCGTTACCGGCGCCGCGCACCTGGGCGCGGATGGCCGCCTGGGCGCCCGTCACGTCGCCGCGAGTCTCGACGATCACGCCGCCGTTGGCCCCGCCGACGCCCGAGATCGCCTCGACGCCGTTGTAGCCGCCCGACACCGCGCCGCGGGTCAGGATCGAGATCAGGGCCGCCTGGTCGCTTTCGGCGTAGACGCCGTCCCAGGTCGAGCCGCCCGTCCCGTTGTTGGCGATCGCCGAATTGGCGTCGATGACGATGTCGCCGCCGACGGTCTGGGCGCTGATCGCCGAGCCGCCCGTCGAGGTGACGGTCCCGGCCGAGCGGATGGTCAGGCTGTTGACGTTGAGGACGCCGTTGTTGCGGCCGACAATGCCGAAGATCGAGGCGGCGTCGATGTCGCCGCCGATGTCGATCAGCACCTTGCCGTTGGGGTTGGCGCCCTGGCTGGAGGCCACGACGCCGCGCGTGCCGGCGTCGATCATGCTGGCGTAGACGCTGACGTCGCCCGAGCCGGTGGCGAACAGGCCCGTGCCGCCCGAAGTCACCGCGCCGATGCGCTGGGTCGCCGAGCCCAGCGACACGGCGGCCGCGCCGCCGCGCACCCGCACGCCGTCGGTCTGGGCGGTGATCGCGCCGGTGGTGACGCTGACCGCGCCGCCGGCGCTCTGGATCTCGATCGCGCGACCGCTCGCGGCGGTCACGTCGGCCGTGGCCACGGTGATCGCGCCGGTTCCGCCGGTGGTCTGGGCGAAGATCCCGCCGGCCGCGCCGCCGGTGAGCAGCCCGGCGGTCGTGACGTCGATCGCGCCGCCGCTGGACAGGGCGATGACGCCGTAGCCGCTGGTCTGGTTGACGCCGGTGACGTCGCTGAGGCCGTTCTGCGAGACGCCGCCGCCATTGGTGGCGGTGACCGCGCCGGTCGAGACCGACACCGCGCCCGCGCCGCTGGCGAAGACGCCCGGACCGTTCGTGCCGGTCACGGCCGCCAGGTCGAGGTCGATACCGCCCTTGCCCGTCGAGATGGCGACGACGCCGGTCTGGCCGCGGATGGCGGCGTCGGCGGTGATGTCGATCGCGCCGTGGTCGACGGCGCTGCGCAGGAAGGCCTCGATGCCGTTGTACGAGCCGGTGACCGCGCCGTGGGTCGTGATCGAGATGTTGTTGTCGTCATAGCCCTCGGCATAGACGCCGTCCCACGAGCCGGTGGCCTGCGAGGCGTTGGCCTGGATGGCGCCGTTGGCGACGACGGTGATGTCGCCGGCGTTGGCCTGGGCGCTGATCGCCGAGCCGCCGGTCGAGGTGACCGCGCCGGTGGTGATGCTCACGGTGTTGGCCGCCAGCACGCCGTTGTTGAGGCCCAGCACGCCGTAGCTGCCGCCCGCGACGACCGTGCCGTTGACGTCGATCACCACCTTGCCGTCGGGGTTGGAGCCCTGGCTGGAGGCCAGGACGCCGCGCGTGGCGGCGGTGACGTTGGTGGCGTAGATGCTGACGTCGCCCGAGCCGGTGGCGAACAGGCCCGTGCCGCCGGCGGCGTTGACCGTCCCGATGCGGTCGCTCGCCGTGCCGACGGTGATGGCGCCGGCCGTCGCGCCGTCGCCCCAGCCGCGCACCCGCACGCCGTCGGTGGCGGCGGTGATGGCGCCGGCGGTGACGGTCACCGGGCCGCTGGCCGAGTTGACCTCGATCGCGCGCCCTGCGCCGGCCGTGACGTCGGCGAGGTCGAGGGTGACGCCGCCGGCGCCGTCGCCGGCCGCCGAGCGGACATAGAGACCGCCGGCCGCGCCGCCGGTCAGGGTTCCGGTCGAGGTCACGTCCACCGCGCCGAGCGAGGAGACGGCGTTGATCGCATAGCCCGCCGCGCCGGTGACGCCGGTCGCGTCGTTGAAGGCGTCGAGGGTGATCGCGCCGCCGCCGGTGGCGGTGACCGCGCCGGTCGAGATCGAGATGTCGCGCTTGGCGCTCGCGAAGACGCCGTGGCCTTCGGTGGCGATCACGTCGGCCAGGTCGAGGGTGACCTTGCCGTCGCCGGTGGCTTCGGCGCCGACGCCCTCGTACTTGCCGGTGACGGTCTGGGTGGCGGTGATGTCGATCGCGCCGCCGGTCGTGGCCGCCGTGGCGTTGGCGTAGATCGCCCAGACGCCTTCGACCGCGCCGTTGGTGACGACGCCGATGGCGCCGTTCTCGTAAGCCTTGGCCCAGACGCCGTTGCTGCCGGTCGACCTCAGCGCGCCGTCGGCGGTGATCGAGATGTCGCCGTTGACGGCCTCGGCGCTGATGGCCGTGCCGGTCCCGGCGGTGATCGCGCCCGCGGTGCGGATCGTCAGGTCGTTGCCGACCGCCTCGCCGTAGTTGACGCCGATGATCCCGTAGGAGCCGGCGTTGATCGCGCCGCTGACGTCGACCACGACGTCGCCGTTCGGCGCCGTGCCCTGGCTGGCGGCGACGATGCCGCGCGTGCCGGCGGTCACGCCGGTGGCGTAGACGTTCACGTCGCCCTGGCTGGAGGCGAAGATCGCCGTGGCGTTGGTGCTGGTCGCCGAGCCCAGCCGGCGATCGGCCGTGCCGACGCTGACCGTGCCCGCGCCGCCGACGGTCGAGTTGTTGGCCGAGACGGCGTTGCCCGTGCGGGCGCTGACCGAGCCGGCATGGACGGTGATGGCGCCCGCGCCGCCGGTGGCGACATAGACCCCGACGCCGTCGCCTTGGATCGAGCCGGCCACGTCGACGTCGATCTGGCCGCCCGCGCCGCGCAGGTCGGCGCCGTTGTAGGTCGTGCCGATGAACGACGAGCCGGCGTCGGTCGCCGTGACGCTGAGTGCGCCAACGCCCGAGGTGGTCAGGTAGACGCCGGTGGCGCCGGTGACCGTGTTGGGGCCGTTCAGGGTGTAGGCGATGTCGCCCGAGCCGGTGGTGCTGGAGAAGACGGCGTTGCTGGACGTGCTGTTCACGCCCGCGGTCGAGATCGTGATGTCGCCCGCGCCCGAGGTGTTGGCCGAGATCGCGCCCGCGCCGCCGCGAATGGCTGCGGTCGCATCGACGCCGACGTCGCCGCCGGTCGACTGGGCGTAGATCGCCGCATAGGCGCTGCGCGTCGTCGCGCCGATCGTGTCGCCGAGGGTGACCTGGACGTCGCCGGCCCCGCTGGTCACGGCGAAGACGGTGTTGGCGCCGCCTTCCAGCTTGCCGCCGGCGGCGGTGGTGACGGCGACCTCGCCGGTCCCCGAGGTCATGGCGTTGATGGCCGAGCCGGTGGACGAGGCGGTGATCGCCGTGGTCACGCCGCCGTCAGCGCCGATCGTGACGTCGCCGCCGGCCGACGAGCCCTGGACGCCTCCGGTCCCGGTGATCGTTCCACCCTTGGAGACGATGGTGACGTCGCCGCTTCCGTAGGCCGACCCGATGATGCCCTGGGACGTGTTGGTGATGACGTTGCCGCCATTCAGGATGGTGACCGAACCGGTCGAGGCGCTGGCGTTCAGGCCGGTTCCGAAGGATCCGGCGCCGACATAGGTTCCGCCGCCGGCGCTGGCGTCGAGCAGCACGTCCTGGGTCTGGGCGTAGGCCCAGACGGCGCTCGACATGCCCTGAAGGCTGTTGGTCCCGTCGAGGATGACGCTCAGTTGGCCCGGGCTGGTCCCGGTGGACGACACGTTCACGCCGGACCAGCCGCCGGTGTTGGCGACCACCACGGCGTTCGAGATCGTGACATCGTCGTTGGTCCCGGCGGCGACCGAGACGCCTCCACCAGTTCCGCCGTCGAACAGCGTGCCGTTGGTCGTGGTGATCGTCCCGGCGGTCAGGGCCTGGCCCGGGGCGCCGTTCAGCACGGCCTGGGCGCCGGCGAGGCTGGGCGCGAGCGCGCACAGCGCCACGATCGAGGCGCTCGTCATCATCGTCCGCGACAGGCGGTCGTTGGTCTTCTTCATGTGGTCTCAGTCCCCCGAAGGACCGCGATCCGGCATCACGGTCCCGTCTGGCGCGTTTGCGCGCCATTGTTGCAAGCGTGACCGCTAGCACCGCGCTCGGTGACCGTCGTGTTCCAACATTGGAACATTTGAGGGGGTGGACGAGCGTCTGGCTGCCGAGTCGAGGCGGCCTCGGCGACCGGGGTTCGAACCGCGCTGCGGCGACGTCATGAAATTCGATCTGGCCGTGCAATGTATTTCAATGCGCGGCGTTCAAGCTTCCACGCAGTAACGCCGCCTTGGTGCTTGTAAAATGATGGTTTTTGAATCGTGAGAGGCGGCTCTGAGGAAGTAATGCGGCTTTTGGTCGCGGCGGCGCGCCTGGAACGGGCGCGAGAATAGTCATACAGCCACGCTTGTAGGTCGTAAGCGCCGGCCGCTAGCATCGGCGGCGAAGACTTGGTGAAAGCTTGACTGTTAGAACGAGAGATCCAGCGACGATGACCGCAGCGGGGCCTGGGCCGTCGACCGGAGGGCTGGGCCGATGGACGCTGTGACGTCGCCTTCTGCTTCGGGGCCGGCTTCACGGTCGCTCCTGGCGCGGCTGGCCTCGCGCGTGGGCGTCGCGCTGCTGATCGCCGCCGTCCTGGCGGTGGCGCTCGTCGCGATCGTCATCCCGCTCAGCTTCAAGGACCAGGCGCTGTTCGCGCTGGCGACCATCGTCGGGGTGATCGCGGCCAATCGCCTGTCGCAGTCCAAGCACCTGACCATTGCGCTGTGCGTCGTCTCGGTGATCGTCAGCACCCGCTATCTGTGGTGGCGCACGACCGAGACCCTGCATTTCCGCAATCTCGGCGAGGCCTTCTTCGGCACGGGCCTGTACCTGGCCGAGATCTACGCCTGGCTGATCCTGCTGCTGGGCTATCTGCAGACCGCCTGGCCGCTGCAGCGGCCGGTGCGGCCGATCACCGGCGCGCCGGCGTCCTGGCCCAAGGTCGATGTCTATATCCCGACCTACAACGAGAGCCTGGAGATCGTGCAGGACACGGTGCTGGCGGCGCTGGGCATGGATTACCCGCGCGACCGGTTCAAGGTGTACCTGCTGGACGACGGCCGCCGGCCCGAGTTCAAGGCCTTCGCCGAGAAGGCCGGCGCGATCTACATGACCCGGCCCGACAACTTCGGGGCCAAGGCAGGCAACCTCAACCACGCCCTGGGCCAGACCGAGGCTGAGCTGGTCTGCATCTTCGACTGCGACCACATCCCCACGCGCGCCTTCCTGCAGATGACCGTCGGCTGGTTCCAGGAGGACGCGCGCCTGGCCCTGCTGCAGACGCCGCACCACTTCTATTCGCCCGATCCGGTGCAGCGGAACATCCAGACGGTGAAGGACATCCCCGGCGAGGGCGACCTCTTCTACGGGGTGGTCCAGCCGGGCAACGACCTGTGGAACGCCGCCTTCTTCTGCGGCTCCTGCGCCATCATCCGCCGCGCGGCCCTGGAAGAGACCCACGGCTTCGCGCACGAGACCGTAACCGAGGACGCCCACACCGCGCTGAAGCTGCAACGCCGGGGCTGGAACACGGCCTTCCTGGAAATCCGGCTGTCGGCGGGTCTGGCGACCGAGCGCCTGGCCCTGCACATCGGCCAGCGCATCCGCTGGGCGCGCGGCATGACCCAGATCTTCCGGATCGACAATCCCTTGTTCGGCAAGGGTTTGAGCATCGCCCAGCGGCTCTGTTACCTGAATGCGATGCTGCATTTCCAGTTTCCGCTGCCGCGCATCGTGTTCCTGACCTCGCCGCTGGTCTTCCTGCTGCTGGGGTTCAACATCATCAGCGCCTCGGCCCCGATGATCCTGGCCTACGCCCTGCCGCACCTGGTGCACTCGATCGTCACCAACAACCGCATGCAGGGCGAGGAGCGCATGGCGTTCTGGGGCGAGATCTACGAGACCCTGCTGGCCTTCCACCTGCTGGGTCCGACGATCGTCACCCTGTTCGCGCCCAAGCACGGCAAGTTCAACGTCACCGACAAGGGCGGCCGGCTGGAGAAGGGCTATTTCGACTGGTCGCTGATGTGGCCGCACATCGTGGTCGCCGGCCTGCTGATCGCCGGCCTCTGCTTCGCCATGTGGCGGCTGGCGACGGCCGAGCCGGACTTCGTGCTGGTCGGCACCCTGGTGCTCAACGCCTTCTGGACCCTGTTCAGCCTGCTGGTGCTGCTGACCGCCATCGCCGTCGGCCGCGAGACCCGGCAGGTGCGCCAGCACGTCCGCATCGAGGCCTCTCTGCCCGCCCGCCTGCGGCTGACCAACGGCGAGGTGCTGGAGGTCCAGACCCTGGAGGTCTCGATGGGCGGCCTGTCGGCGATCATTCCCGACGGCTTCTGGGGCGACGAGCGCCAGCTCGACTCGGTCGAGTTCCTGCAGGACGAGCGCGCCCGTCCGTTCAAGGCGCGGTCCATCATGTTCGACAAGGGGGTCCTGAGAGTGCAGTTCCTGCCGCTCGGCTTCGCCGAACGCCGCGACCTGGTGCGCAACGTCGTCGGCCGCGCCGACGCCTGGGTGCCCAACGCCCACTGGGCGCCGGTGCGTCCCCTGGCCGCCCTGGCGGGCCTGGTCCGGGCCAGCGCCAGCATCCTGTTCTGGTGGCGGGCGGCCAAGCCCGCGGCCCTGGCGCCGCGCTCGCGCACGGGCGGCGGACCCGACGGCGGCCGGGCGGCGGTGATCGTCGCGGGCCTACTGCTGGCCGGCGGCCTGGGCTGGAGCGGGCAGGCGAGGGCGCAGGATCCCGCGCCCGCCGCTGCGGTTCCCGCCGGTTCGACCCGCGTGCTGACCCTCAAGGACCTGGGCTTTGGCCAGTCCCTGCGCCTGCGCGGCGTGCAGGGCGAGGCCGGCGTCGACTTCACCCTGCGCCGCGACGAGGTGGTCACCGCCGCCCGTCTCGTCGTCTCGGGCGCCTATTCGCCGTCGCTGCTGGGCGACCTGTCGCAGCTGGCCGTGACCCTGAACGGCGAGCCGGCCGGCGCGGTCATGCTGACCCCCGACCGGGCGGCCGGAACCGAGTGGTCGATCCCGATCGATCCGGCCCTGTTCCTGCGCGACAACAATCTGAACCTCCGCTTCATCGGCCACTACACCCGCGCCTGCGAGGACCCGCAGCATTCGTCGCTGTGGATGACGCTCAGCAATCAGCGCTCGCGCCTGGAGCTGACGGTCTCGCGCCTGCCGGCGAGCCCGGACCTGGCGATGCTGCCCGGGCCGTTCTTCGACAAGGGCGGCGGCAAGCTGGTGCTGCCGTTCGTGTTCGCCGAGACCCCCTCCGACGCGGTGCTGCGCGGGGCGGGGGCGGCGGCCTCCTATTTCGGCATGCGGGCCAGCTATCGCGGCTTCGCCTTCCCGACCCTGATCGGCGCCCTGCCGCAGGGCGAGGGCGTGGTGTTCGGCCAGTCGGGCCAGACGATCGGCGGCCTGACCCTGCCGCGGGTGAACGGTCCGACCCTGGCCGTGGTCGCCAACCCCCAGGCCCCCGACCATCGCCTGCTGCTGGTGATCGGTCGCGACACTTCCGAGATCCGCCGCGCGGCCCTGGCGCTCAGCATCTCGCAGGGCGGGCTGAACGGCGCCATGGCCCAGGTCGACACCGCCCTGATCGCCCCGCGCGTGGCCTATGACGCCCCGCGCTGGCTGCGCATGGATCGTCCCGTCCGCCTGGGCGAGCTGGTTGACGCCCAGCTTCTGCAGGCGCCGGGCCTGTCGCCGGCTCCAGTGTCCGTGCCGTTCCGCGTCGCACCCGATCTCTTCCTATGGCCGGTGCAGGGCGCGCCGCTGCGCGTGCGCTACCGCTATCCGAAGGGGCCGTGGTTCGACCGCGAGCAGTCGCGCCTCGACGTGTCGCTGAACGGCCAGTACCTGCGCTCCTACCGGCTCAGCGCCCAGGACCGCACCGCTGAGGTGCGGGGCCTGTTCAACCGCTTCGCCCGCAACGAGCACAGCCTGGACCTGCCGCCCTACCTGCTGTTCGGCGCCAGCCAGCTGCAGTTCTATTTCGACATCAAGAGCAACAAGACCGGGGCCTGCCAGGGCCAGCTGCCGACCAACGTCCACAGCGGGATCGATCCGGACACCTCGATCGACCTCAGCGGCGGCCGCCACTTCGCGGCCCTGCCGAACCTGGCCTTCTTCGCCAGCGCCGGCTTCCCGTTCACCCGCAACGCCGACCTCGACAAGACCACGGTCGTGCTCGACGCCAACCCCGGAGCGGCCGACATCGAGGCCTATCTGGCGCTGATGGGCCGGTTCGGCGACGTCACCGGCGCGCCGGTCACCCGGGTGGCGATCGCGCGCGACGCCGACGCGGCCTCGCTGAAGGGCCGCGACGTGCTGCTGATCGGCCGCCCCGACATGGTTCGCCGGTTCGGGGCTTTGTTCGCCGGCGCGCCGGTGCGCTTCGAGGACGACCGGCTGCGGCTGAAGCTGGCCGCCCCGATCGAGCGGCTGTTCCTGATGGCCGACGGCGAGGCCTCGGCCGGCCGCGACCACGCCGACGACCTGCTGGTGGCCGGCGAGGGCTTCGAGGGCCTGGTCAGCTTCCGCTCGCCCTTCGATCGCGGCCGGGCGGTGGTGGCCGTGCTGGCCAGCGACCCGACCCGCCTGCCGGCGGTGGTGGCCCGCCTCGACGACCCGGCCCAGAACGCCCGCATCCAGGGCGACCTGGCCATCGTCACCGAGGAGGGCTTCTCCAGCTTCCAGGTCGGCAAGGTGTTCCACACCGGCGACCTGCCCTGGTGGGTCTACGGCATGTGGTGGCTCAGCCAGCGGCCGCTGCTGCTGGCGCTGTCGATCTTCGGTGTCGGCCTGGCCCTGTCGTTCCCGCTCATCGTCGCGCTGAAGGCTATCGCGCGACGCCGTCTCGAAGGTAGCGCCAAGTGAAGTCCCTGCGTCGCATGTCCGTGGAAGCCGCCCTGGCCGCCATCCTGCTGGCGGGCGGGACGGCCTCCGTCGCCCAGGCGCAGAGTGGAAGCGCGGCGGTCGGCGCCCTGGTGCGCCAGGGCGACTTCTGGAGCCAGAAGGGCCGCAAGGACCTGGCGGCCGACGCCTACAAGCGCGCCCTGGCGGCCGATCCCAACAACGCGGCGGCCAAGCGGGGCCTGGCGGCCCTCGATGCGCCGGGCGGCGGGGCCAAGGCGCCTGTGGGCGGGGCTTCAGCCGGCGGCGCCGACCTGGCCAAGGCCCGGGGTTTGGCCCAGCGGGGCGAGAACGCGGCCGCCGCGGCGGCCTACCGCCAGGCGTTCGGCGGCTCGACCCCGCCCGACGCGGTGGCTCTCGAATACTATCAGACCCTGGCCGGCGCGCCGGGCGGTGTCGCCCAGGCCCAGACGGGTCTGCGGGCGCTGTCGGCCCGCAAGCCGGGCGACCAGAACGTGCAGCTGGCGCTCGGCCAGGCCCTGACCTATCGCGAGGGCACCCGCCGCGAGGGCGTGGCCCTGCTGGCCCGCCTGGCGGGCGGCGGCGGTTCCGTCGCCGGCAAGGCCGCCAGCGCCTGGCGCCAGGCCCTGACCTGGATGGACGAGAGCCCGCGCAACGCCGACCTGTTCGGCGACTATCTGGCGGCCCGTCCCAACGACGCCGAGATCTCGCGCAAGCTGGCCGCGGCCCGCACCGCGCCCAAGGCCCCGGCGGCTGCGGCTGTCGATCCCTCGGCGGGCGATAGGGCCAAGGGCTTCGAGGCCTTGCAGGGCGGCGACGTCGCCGAGGCCGAACGGCGCTTCCAGACTGCCCTGGCCCGCCGCGCGGGCGACGCCGACGCCCTGGGCGGGCTTGGCCTCGTGCGGCTCCAGGCCCAGCGGTTCGGCGAGGCCGCCGATCTCTTGGGACGGGCCAGCCGGTCCAGCCCCGCCAGCGCCGGCCGCTGGAAGGAGGCCCTGACCAGCGCCCGCTTCTACGCAGGCCTCCAGGACGCCCAGGCCGCCCTCGACCAGGGCCAGGTGATCAAGGCCGAGCAGACGCTGCGGCCGCTGACCGCCGAGACCTATCCCGACCGCCTGCTGGCGCGCGGCCTGCTGGCCGAGGCGCTGCGCCGCCAGGGCAAGGCGGCCGAAGCCGAGAGCGCCTATCGCGCCGTGCTGGCGGCCGCGCCCAACCAGGCCGAGGCCCAGCAGGGTCTTGTCCAGGTGCTGCTCGACCAGGGCCGCACGGCCGAGGCCGACGCGGTGGCGGCCGCCTCGCCGGCCCTGCAACCCGACGCCAGCGGCCAGAACGTGCTGCGCGGCCGCATCGACCACGAGCGCGCCAGCCAGCTGTGGGCCAATGGCGACCTGTCGGGCGCCAACGCCGCCTTCGAGAGCGCCCTGGCCGCCGCGCCGTCCGATCCGTGGGTGCGGCTCGACTTCGCTCGCTTCCTGGCGGGCCAGGGCGAGGCCCAGGCCGCCGAGGGGCTGATGGCCCCGGTCGGCGCCGGAACCCAGCCCGAGCAGATCCACGCCGCCGCCGTCTTCGCCGACCAGCAGGGCCGCCCGTCCGAGGCCCTGGCCCTGCTCGACCGCGCGCCCGTCGGCAAGATGACGCCGGAGATGACGGCCCTGCGCGGCCGGCTCGAGATCGACGCCGCCATCGACCAGGCCAAACAGGGCGGCGGCGTCGCCTCGTTGCGCGCCCTGGCCGCCCGTCCGGCGCTGCCGGTCGCGGCGCAGGGCCGCCTGGCCTCGGCGCTCTACGACCTGGGCGACCGCCAGACCGCCCTGGCCATGGCCCAGCGCACCCTGGTCGAGGGCGTCACCGAGGCGCCGGCCGGCTATGACGGCATGGTCGCGGTGCTGGCCAAGGCCGGACGCGACGCCGAGGCCGCCGCCATCATCCGCCAGGCCTCCTCTCGTTCCGGCGCTTCGCCGGACGGGGTTCGAGCGGTCGCCGACCTGACCGCCACCCTCGGGGCCGAGCGGGCCGACCGCTTGCGCCAGGCCGGGGATCTGGCCAGCGCCTTCGACGTGCTGTCGGCCGCCTTCGCGGTGGCCCCGCGCAACACCCGCCTGCTGGCCCCGCTGGGCCGCGTCTACCAGGACGGCCGGATGTACGACGAGGCCGCCCAGGCCTTCGCCGTCCTGCTGCGCGCCAAGCCCGGCGACAAGGAGGCCCTGATCGGCCTGGCCGAAGCCTCGGCCGCCAAGGGCGACGTGGCGAGCGCCCGCCGCACCCTGGCCCAGGCGATCGCCGCCAGCCCGCGCGACGCCGACCTCTATCTCGCCTCGGCCCGGGTCGAGCGCCAGGCCGGCGACGAGAAGGCGGCGCTGGAGGCCCTGCGCATGGCCCGCACCCTGCGCGAGCGGCGGCCGACCTTCGGCTCGGGTCTCGACGCCGTGCTTGCGCCGGGCGGCTCGAACGCGACCCCGGGCGGCGGTCTCGGCCCCAATCCGTTCACGGCCGGCGGCGTTCCGGCGCGGGCGGCGGTGCTGCCGGTGGCGGCCGGCCGCTACGACCTGATGACCTCGGCCGCCGCCGCGCCCCTCACGGGCGTCGACATCGCGTCCGGCGGCGACCAGCTGGCCGGCGTGCTGACCCCGGCCGCGCCGACGCCAACCGCCGAACGCGGCTTCGCCGGCGTCGCCTTCCCGTTCACCGGCCGCAACGGCCGCGCGGGCGAGGCCGCCTCGCCGCGTCCCACGACCACCGTCGCGCCGTCGCCGGGCAATCCGTTCGTGGCGCCGGCCGCGCGCGACCCGGTGGTCGGCGACATCGACCGCCAGATCGCCGAGATCACCGCTCGCACCGCCGCCGAGGTGTCCGGCTCGGCCCAGATCCGCGCCCGCTCGGGCGAGGCGGGCTTGGGGCGGCTGCACGAACTGTCGGCCAGGGCCGCGGCCTCGGCGTCGCTGGGCGAGGTGCGGTTCACCGCCTCGATCTCGCCGGTCAGCATCGACGGCGGCACGCCCTCGGGTTCGGCCGAGCAGCGTTACGGCGCCAACCAGATCATCAACGCTCGCGCCATCGTCGGCGCCTTCGCGCCGGTATACGCGGCCGCCCCGCCGCAGAGCGCCTCGGGGGCGGCGGTCAACCTGGCGATGGCGGCTGGGCCGCTGTCGGCCGACATCGGCACGACCCCGATCGGCTTTGGCGACATCGACGTCGCCGGCGGCGTGGTGTTCTCGCCGCGCCTGGGCGCCAACGGCCAGGGCAAGCTGTGGATCGAGCGCCGTCCGGTCACCGACAGCGTCGTAGCCTATGCCGGCGCCCGCGATCCGGTCACCGGCCAGCGCTGGGGCCGCGTCATGCGCACCGGCGGCGGGGTCAGCCTGTCCTATGACGACGGCGCCTCGGGGCTCTATGGCGACGCCAGCTACGGGCACTACGACGGCGAGCACGTGGCCGACAACGACAGCTACCATGTCAATCTGGGCGGCTACATCCGTCCGTATCGCCGTGGCGAGACCGAGGTTCAGGTCGGCTTCAACCTCAATCAGCAGGGTTTCGACAACAACCAGAACTTCTTCAGCCTGGGCCACGGCGGCTATTTCAGCCCCAAGTCGTTCACCAGCCTGACCGCGCCGATCAGCGTCACCGGCCGCCAGGGGCCGTGGAAGTTCAAGGGCGCGATCGCGCCGGGCTACCAGACCTACAACCAGGCCGGGGCGGCCTATTTCCCGATGGACGTCGCCTTGCAGACCGAGCTCAACACCCTGGCCTTGGCCGACAGCGACGTCTTCCCGCGCTATCTGGCGGAGAGCGCCAGCGGCTTTGGCGTATCGGGCGGGTTGTCGGCCGACTACCAGTTCCGGCCCGGCGCCAGCATCGGCGGGGCCGTCAATTTCAACACCTTCGGCGTCTACAACGAGACCGCCGTCAGCGTCGGCGTGAAGCAGACCCTGGGCGGGGAGGGCGGCCGATGAGCGGAGATGACGCCCGGGCCAGAGATCTGGACTACCTGAACCGCCGCCGCGTCAGCCCGCAGTGGTCGCCGTTCCTGGCGGCCCTGGCCGGGGAGCTGACCGCCGTCGCCGATCCGACCGCCGCCCGGCGCTTCCTGCGGGCCACGGGCGAGCGCATGGCCCGCCGCTTCGCCCTGCCGACGGTCGAGACGCTCGACGAGCTGGAGACGCAGCTGAACGTCGTGCTCGGCGGGATGGACTGGGGCTGGACCCGGCTGGCGGCGGCGGACGATCATATCCTCATCACCCATGGGGCCTGTCCCAATGCGCTCGACGACGACGACAGGCGGGCCTGGCCGCCGCTCATGGCCGAGATTCTGGCGGGGGCCTACGGCGCCTGGCTCGCCGCCCAGGGCAGTCCCGGCGGCGTCACCACCTGCCGCGATCCTTCGGCTTCGCCGCTGGTGTTCGAGCACCGGGTCTAGGCTGCTGATGGCGGTGGTGATCGCCGCGACCGGAGCCTCGGGCGCCTGCGCCCGGCCGCCCGCCGAGGGCTGGGCCGCCTTCAAGGCCGCCTACGTGCAGCCCGACGGCCGCACGATTGATCCCGAGAACGGCGGCGTCAGCCACAGCGAGAGCCAGGGCTACACGATGCTGCTGGCCGAGGGCCACGGCGATCGCGAGACCTTCGACCGCGCCTGGAACTGGACCCGGACCAATCTGGCCCAAAAGAACGCGCCGCTGCTGGCCTGGCGCTACGACCCCCGCGCGAAGCCGCCCGTCGCCGACCAGAACAACGCCGCCGACGGCGACGTGTTGGCGGCCTGGGCGCTGCTGCGGGCCGGGCGGCGCTGGCGCGACGACGACTATCTGGTCGCGTCCAAGGCCCTCCGCGACGCCATCGCCGAGCGGCTGGTGGTCGAGGTCGGCGGGCGCACGGTGCTGTTGCCCGGGCTGGAGGGCTTTCGCGGCCCGGCCGGGGTGATCGTCAATCCGTCCTATTTCATCCTGCCGGCCTTCCAGGACTTCGCGTCCGCCGACGGGGCCGAGGCGCCGTGGCGGACCCTGATCGCCGACGGCGTGATCCTGGCGCGCGATGGCCGGTTCGGGCCCAAGAAGGTTCCGCCCGACTGGTTGCTGGTGCGTCCCGACGGCAGCCTGGCGCCGGCCCCGGACAAGCCGCCGCTGTTCGGTTTCGACGCGATCCGGGCGCCGCTCTACCTGGCCTGGGGCGGCCAGGATTCGCTGGCCGCGGAGACCGCGGACTACTGGCGCGGCAACATTCAAGCCCAAAAACGGCCACCGGCATGGGTCAATATGTCCGACGGTCATGAAGCCGACTTTCCGTTATCTAGCGGGGGTGTCGACATCGCCGCCCTGGCGCTGAACGACCCGTCGATCCAGAGGCTTCGGGGGACGCCGCCGGATCGCACGTACTACTCGTCCGCCCTCGTCCTGCTCGCCGAAATGGCGGGGAAGGAAAGGCGGGCCAGACGGCCTTGAACCCCGAACCGCCTTGCGGTGGAGCCACGACATGTCCGGCGACGTCAACCGCCTCTTCTCGATGATCAACCAGATCAATCTGCCGTATCAGATCTTCGAGACGGCGGAGACCGAGGCCGAGTTCGAACCCGAGCCCGGGCGGCCCTCGCTGCAGGCCGAGGCCGAAGCCATGGTCCGCGCGCTGGAAGGCTTTTTCGGCTGCCCGCCGGCCGCCGCCAACGAAGACGTCGTCGCCTGCGACATCGGCTTCCTGCAGGCCTACGCCGAAAAGCCCGCGCCGGTTTCCGCCGCCGCCAGCACGCAGCCGGGCGACAACCGGCTGTCGGACATCTTCAAGCGCATGCGCGAACGGGCCTGAAGCCGGCCCCTCTCCGCGCCTCCCCGCCAAGGCGGGATCCGACTGACGCCTTATCCCCCATAACCGTGAAATCCCGTATTGTAGGATTAATCGTCTTCGGTATGGTAGCGCTCACAATATCAAGGACGACCCCGGCTCGGGCCTGAGGATCGTCCAGAGCGCAGCGGGGGAAACCAGATGTTCTTCGATCGGATGAAGCCTGTCCTGGGACCGGCCCTGGGCGGCGCGGCCCTGGCCCTGATGCTGGCCGTGGGCGGTCCGGCGACCCAGGCCCGCGCGGCCGACCAGCCCTATGCCTGGGCCAGCGTGCCCTATGGCGCGGGCGGCTATGTCGACGGCTTCGTCTATCACCCGCGCGAGAAGGGCCTGCTCTACGCCCGCACCGACGTCGGCGGCGCCTATCGCTACGACTACGCGGCCAAGCGCTGGATCCCGCTGCTCGACCACCTGCCGCGCGAGGACACCGACCTGATGGGCGTGCTGAGCCTGGCGGTCGATCCGGCCGATCCCAACAAGCTCTACGCGGTCTGCGGCCTCTATCTGCAGGACTGGGGGCGCAAGGGCGCCGTGTTGCGCTCCGACGACCGTGGCCTCACCTGGAAGAAGACCGAGCTGCCGATCCGGGTGGGCGGCAACGCCGACGGCCGCGGCGCGGGCGAGCGGCTGATGGTCGATCCGACCGACCCGAAGACCATCTGGTTCGGCTCCAATCAGGACGGGCTTTGGCGCAGCACAGACAGCGGTGTCAGCTTCGCCAAGGTCGCCGCCTCGCCGGCGCGGGCGATCAATCTGGTGATCTTCGAGCCGAAGAGCGGCGACCTCTATGTCGGCGGGGCCGACGGCAAGGGCGGGCTGTTCGTCAGCCATGATCGCGGGGCCTCGTTCCAGCCGGTGGCGGGCGCGCCGGCCCAGCTGCCGCAGCGGGCCGTGTTCGTTCCCGACGGAACGCTCTACGTCGCCTTCGCCGAAGGGGACGGAAGCGCCTTCGCGGTCAATCCCAGCCACGCCAAGGGCGGCAGCGTGCAGAAGCGCGACCCGGCCTCGGGCAAGTGGCGCGACATCTCACCCCTGAAGGGCGAGGCCCGCCAGGGCGGCTTTTCGGGGATCGATGTCGGGCCGGACGGCGCGCTGGTGGTCTCGACCCTGGACCGCTGGTGGCCAAACGACGACGTCTTCGTCTCGCGCGACGGCGGGGCCAAGTGGAGCGCGCTCAGCCGCCAGGCCGGCTTCTCGGCCGGGGCCTATCCGTGGCTGGCCGAGACCAATCCCGAGCGCAAGATGGGCGGCTGGATCTCGGCGCTGCGGGTCAATCCGTTCAACGCCGACGAGCTGATCTACGGCCATGGCGGCGGCCTGTGGATGAGCCGCAACTTCACCGCCGCCGGCGGCGACGCCCCAGTGGCGCTGGACGCCCGGATCGACAATCTGGAAGAGGGCGCGGTCACCCAGCTGGTCTCGCCCACCGGCGGGGCGACCCTGCTGGCGGCCATGGGCGACACCGCGGGGGCGGCCTGGGACGACGTCACCCGTCCGCCCGCCAACGGCCTTTTCCGCCCCAACACCGAGAGCAACTGGAGCGTCGACTACGCCGGCCAGAAGCCCGGCTACATCGTCCGCACCGCCAACGGCAAGGCCAACGCCTTCTACTCCACCAGCGGCGGCGCCGACTGGCGGCCGATGTCGGCCCAGCCCTACAAGGTCCCCGGCGAAGGCCAGCCCTGGCGCGGGCCGGGCGCGATCGCGGTGTCGGCCAAGGGCTCTGCCCTGCTGTGGGCGCCCGAGAAGGACGTCGGCTACGCCTCGCTGGACGGCGGCAAGACCTGGACGGCTTCCGTTGGCTGGCCCGCCGCCGGCGACCAGACCCTGGTTCCGGTCGCCGACAAGGTGGTCGAGCGGGTGTTCTACGTGCACGACCGGGCCGGCGGCCGCGTGCTGGTCAGCGTCGACGGCGGCCTGACCTTCACGCCGATCGCCTCGGGCCTGCCGGCGACCCAGCACTGGGACCGCGCCCAGCTGGCCGTCGTGCCGACCCGGATGCGCGACCTGTGGATCGCCCTGCCGTCGGGCCTGCTGCATTCGCGCGACGCCGGCGCGCCGTTCAAGCCGGCCCGCAAGGTCGACGCGGCCTGGTCGGTCAGCTTCGGCGCGCCCAAGGAGAAGGACGGCTACCCGGCGGTCTATCTCTACGGCAAGGTCGATGGACGCGGCGGCCTGTGGCGCTCGGACGACGAGGGCGGGTCCTGGACGCGGATCAACGACGACGCCCACCAGTTCGGCGACATCCAGGGCGTGGCCGGGGACCTGCTGGAATACGGCGTCGTCTACATCGCCCCGCACGGTCGCGGCGTTCTGGTCGGGCGGCCGCCAAAGGCGCCGTAAGGCCCCTCGAGGTCTAGTCCAGCTCGTTCAGCCAGCCTTCCCAGCGCCGCTTGGCCAGGTCGGGGTCGTTGCGGGGCTTGTCGCCGACGGCCTCGCGATAGGCCTGCAGGCCGGCGCCATAGACCTCGGCGAACAATCGCTCCATCTGCGCCACGCCGCCGAAGCCGAGGCGCTCGGCCAGCTCGTCCTCGCCCGGGGCCGCGTGGCCCTGGGCGTCGAGCACGGCGCGCAGGGCGTCCAGGCGGATCAGCTGGATGAACCGTGCCACCCCGCCCTGCTTGTCGAACAGGCGGTAGAGCGACGAGCGCGAGATGCCGGCTCCGGCGCTGATGGCGTCGACCGACAGGGTCTTGTCGGCCAGGCGGGGCAGGACGAAGCGGCGCACGCTCTCGCGGCGGGCCAGGTCGCGGCGCTGGTCTTCGCGGCCGGCGCGGGCCGCGTCGCCGCCGACCGACGACAGGATGTCGATGAAGGCCCGGCCCAGGGCGGGCAGGGCGGTCGGGGCCAGGCCGTCGCCGCGCCGGGCCAGGGACGAGAGGAAGTCGGCCAGGACCAGGTTGTCCGGCGGGATCAGGATCTGGCCGTGCAGCCGTCCGGCCGGGCCGAGCGCCGCCTCGATCACGTCGCGGGCGATGCTGG
This sequence comes from Caulobacter sp. SRI_008, assembly GCF_057586355.1. Taxonomy (NCBI): domain Bacteria; kingdom Pseudomonadati; phylum Pseudomonadota; class Alphaproteobacteria; order Caulobacterales; family Caulobacteraceae; genus Caulobacter; species Caulobacter sp. SRI_008. The sequence goes on along the minus strand of NZ_JBYCZS010000011.1, from coordinate 3,252 downwards.
CGGTCAGGATCACGGCGTCGCGGTGGTCGGTGCGCATCGGTCGGCGGGTGTCGAGCAGCACGCCTTCGCCCGGTCCCAGGGTCCGGGGCGGCCCCGGCGCGTCCAGCCGCACCTCGCCCTCGACCACGTGGGTCAGGACGAAGTGGTCGAAGCCGTCGCCGGCGATCCGCTCGCGCCGGGCATGGACCACGCCCGACAGCCGGCGCTCGAACAGCAGGATCTTGTCCAGCCGCCAGGCCCGCACCTGAGCGAAGAACGGGCCTTCGCCGCGGCTGACGTCGGAGCCGCGCGAATAGAGGGTCGCATAGAGCGCGAAGGCCTCGTCGGCCGGGTGCTCGTCGCTGGAGAAATGAAAGCTGTCGGTCACTGAGGCTGACATCTAGGCGCGCGCCATCTCGCTCGTCTCTTGCGCCAGCCGCCGCCAGGGCTCCGCCCCGAGAAACGCGGCGAGCCCGGCCAGTGATCCCGCCGCCGTCATCACCGCCGCCAGGGCCATGGCCAGGCCGTGCGGTCCGGAGAACAATCGGTCGCTCAGCAGGCCGGTCAGCAGTGGGCCGAAACCGAGGCCCGCCACCGTGACGAAGGCCAGGTAGAGGCCGTTCATGGCCGGGCGCAGATGCGGCGGGCTCAGCGGCTGCAGGCCGGCCAGGGCCGCCAGGGCCGCAGCCCCGCCGCCGGCCGTGATCAGAAAAAGGGCGGCCGCCGCTGTCGCCGGCGAGCCGGCGCGGCTCAGCAGCAGGGCGCCGAGCACGGCGAGCAGGGCGCCGCCGGTCACGACCAGGGCCGGTCCGCCGCCGGCCTTGCGTCGTTGGTCCAGCAGCCAGCCGCCGCCCAGGTGTCCGGCCGGCGCGGCGACCAGCACCACCAGGCCGGCCAGCAGGGCGCTGGCGGCCGGGGTGAGGCCGCAGGCGCGGTTGACGATCGACGGCGCCCAGGCCGCGGCGGCCTGCACCAGCAGGATCACCGCGCCGGCGGCCAGGAAATGCAGGCCAAGGCCCGCCGGCCGCGCGGCCAGATGGGCCAGGGTCTGGGCCAGGCCCTGGCCCCGGGGGACGGCCTCGTCGCGGCCGCGCACGCGCCAGACCAGCAGGGCGACCAGCACCAGATTGGGCAGGGTCAGCAGGAGGATGGCCGCGCGCCACGGCGCGTGACCGAAGGCCTGGAAGATCCCCGCCGAAAAGGCGCCCAGGGCGAGGCCCCCGGCCAGCAGGGCTCCGCTGCGTCCCATCGACGATCCCGAGGTGAACACCGACACCCAGCGCGACAGCCGGGCGGCGGGGGCACCGGCCACGATCACGGCCAGGGCCGTCGGCGCGAACACCGCCTGGGCCAGGCCCAGCACTAGGCGCGAGGCGAACAGGGCGGCGTAGGTCTGGGCGAAGGCCATGGCCATGGTGGCCAGGGTCCAGAGGGCGGCGGACCCCGCCAGCAGCAGTCCGCGCGGCAGGCGGTGGCCGCGATGGCCGGTGACCAGGGTGGCGACGGTGTAGAGCGCCACGAAGGCGGGGCCTTGCAGCGCGCCCAGCTGGGTGTCGGTCAGCTGGAAGCCGGCCTTGAGGGCGGGGGCGTAGACGCTGGGCACGGCCCGGTCGACGAAGGCCATGAAATGGCCGGCGGCCAGCAGCAGGACGATTGGGAATTCGAGGAGCGGGCTTTCATCCGGGCCCTGCCGTACGCGCTCTGACATCGGGCTCTGAAAGCTTTCCGGGAGCGCACTGTTTCCCCCGCGCGAAGTCGTAGTTAACGCAACCGCATGTACTGTCCAGCCCTTCGCGGCGCGCCGTGTTGCGGAATGTTCCAGGTTTGGGACGCGACAATTCCCCGGAGCGGGTGCTAGCCGTCGCCCTCGAGCGCTTCCATCGCATGGCGAGGGAAGCGACGAGCGTCTCCTGCGTTCTGGCCGGGCCCGTCGATCCCTCGATCCCTGCCGCAACGCTGCCGGGGGACGGCTCGACGTCGTCACGCACTCCACAAGCGGTCGGCGGCGTCGAGACGGACCCGACGAGATTTCGCCCGCGGCCGCGATGATCGGCGCCCGGACGACGACAGCCTTCGCCGCTTCCTCCAAGCGGTGAAGAGGAGAGGGTGGCCTGGCCGCAGGGTCGTGGGGGCGATCCGCGGCCCGGTCCGCGACCAGCGACGCGCATTCTGCGCCGCTGGTCGCCTCCCCGCTGATCAAACAGCGCTCACCATCCACCGTTCTGCCAATAATCGCCTGGGTTGATCTGGACGCTGATTGCGAACAGGGCGATCATTTCCCTGCTCGCGCGAAGACCGGCGCGAGGCGATCACGACGTCCGTGGACCGATCGTTTCAGAGGAGGTTCTGTCGAGATATCGACGAAACTCGCTCACTGTGGCGCTGGCGCCACAGCCGATTTGCGAGGTCACGCGTTTGTCGTCGTGGAAGCCGCCCCGCGGGGGGCGTCCTGGCTAATTTAAAGAGGGTTCTCACATGAAATTCGGGTTGCTGGCTGGCGTCGCAGCCGTCGCGCTTTGCGCGGCGTCAGGCGCCTCCGCCCAAAGCGCGTTGAGCGGATGGTACGTGGCCGGCGACGTCGGTTACCACTCGACCGAGGGCGTTGAAACGAGTTCGTCGGTGGACGCCTCCGATGGCCGTCCCTACGACTGGACCTTCTCGACCGACAAGGACTGGGCGGGCTTCGCGCGCCTCGGTTACCGTCTGTCGCCGAACTGGCGCGTCGAAGGCGAATACGGCTATCGCGGCGGCGACATCAAGGGCGTCCGCTCCGAGGACGGTTCGCGTCCGCAGCCGCTGGGTCTCTGCACCGCCGGTCCGCTCCGCACGACGACCAGCCCGACCTGCGGCGAGCCGAACGGCGAGCTGAAGGCCACCACCCTGATGGCTAACGTCATCTATGACTTCCTGCCCGACTCGTCCTGGCGTCCGTTCGTCGGCGTCGGCGTCGGTACGGCCTGGGTGCACAACAAGGTCTACGGCCAACTGAGCGGCGTGCCGGCCGGCGCGGCGCCCTACCAGAACCTCAGCATCGACGACGTCGATCAGGCGTTCGCCTATCAAGGCCTGCTGGGCCTGGCCTGGGACATCACCCCGAACTGGTCGCTCGACCTGACGGGCCGCTACCTGACCGCCAAGAACGTCACCTGGGGCTCGGTCTCGACGAACGTGGGCGCGGCCGGTCCGGCCCCGACCTCGCTCGGCTACTTCGACGGCGACTACAAGGACAGCTCGATCACCCTGGGTGTGCGCTACACCTTCGGCTCGCCGCCG